>JASHVB010000780.1 GCA_030039695.1 Acetobacteraceae bacterium | reverse complement strand
GCAACACCCATGCCCGGTCAGCCGGCACGCGCCTTGCCGTCACCCTGGGAGAACACCAACGTATGGTCTACACCGCGCTGTGCCGTACCCTAACAAAAGCCTGAATTTCTCCGATGTCAAAGTATCTTTGTCGTGCGTCAATGCGGGCAGCACAGACGATCGCGGGCGACTCGGCGCCCTTGCGGATGCCGCTATCTCGCGGTCCGGCCAAAAAGCCTCTGAAGGTTTGAGCCGGTGCGAAGGCCGGAGACCCAACGAATCGCACGGTGTTTGTTTGCACGCAGACGATGGAACGAGCAGCCGCGCTGGGACCGCCATAGGGGTGTCGTGGCGGGTCAGGCCGCGATGATGGACAACGTGATCACCGGCGGCGAGTTTTTCGCGGAGGCCACGCGGGCAGACGTCATTCTGGCCGGCGACGACGGTCAGTACCCCGGGAATCGAGCGTGCCAGGTCGGTCACCGGACTCCGCCAGCGCCATGGCGCGGCGATCACCGGGGTCGCCCGCGACCGCCAGTGCACGGTCCCACAGCGCGAGGCAGCGCGCGGCCTGACGGCGCGCCGGTTCGGTGAGGTCATGGCAGCATGCCATCGGGCTGGCGGGATCACGTCGACCAACGACCATCGCGTGGGCGGATATACGGGGGCAGCCAGGACGAGCCTCATCGAGGTCCCTGGGCTATCCGGCGTAACCTCGTTTCAGCAACATGCCGGCAGCACGATCAAACTCCTTGGCCGAGGGCACAGTGAAATCGAGTGCATTGGCATATCGCGTGATGATGTTGAACAATGCGCCCACCGCTATCGCGTCCTCCAGAGCTTGGGCACTTATCCCCGAACGAAGCGCTGCCTTGGCATGCTCCACCGACAACTCCATGGGGTGCTGCGTCATGATCTCAAGGAATGCCAGCGCTGACTTGAGCGATTCGGATATTGGTGCTGCGCGATAATCTGCCAACGCTGCATCGACCAACGACCGCTCCATTGTCTTCGCAGCGACCGCTCCGTGGGCACCTACGCAGAAGGGACAGGTATTCCATTTTGCGACCATAGCCGCCATCAGTTCGCGCTCACCGACACTCCACATGCTCGGGCCGCGCATAGCGGCTTGCGTCCAGGCGCCCATCGGACGTCCGAAGAAATTCTTGTGGTAGAGAGCGACACGCGCAGCATCCGGCAGCCGCATTCCCGAAACGAGCGAAATGATAGGGATAAGCAGGCGATTGGCGAAGCCGTCGCCTCTATCGATCTCAGACAGGCGCATCGCCGGCATCTTTCAAAGCCTTGATTGCCTGTTGCCTGCGGCTCAATCCGGCCCCCGTTGCCGCTGTCACTATCAGCTCGAAGGCGCCCTTCTCGCTTCCCACGGCCGCCACAACGCTCACCACCTGCGCGTCCGTTGTGCGATCGGCGGCCTCGCCGATCTGGTGTGCGAGATCATCGTACGGAGCCTCTATGGGCGGTCCGCCTGACGCCCGTGCTGCGACGCGCTTGCGCAGAGCCGGGTCGGTCTCCCCGGGCTCTTCCAGCACCCTGCGCCTCAGCGCTTCGACAAACGTGTCATGATCGACCACGCTGAATGTCATAGTAGCGCCTTCCTGTGCCACGCATACCATTGACCATTGAAGGGGAATCAGGGTTGATATTTTTTGCCGGGTCGGCCTTGGATCTGTTCGAGCTGTCGAGCCCTCGCGGGACACGCGTTCGCCTCACGCCGTGATTGCCTTCCGCAGTTGCCCTTCTGCATTCAGCCGTTCGCTCCCTCCTTTGCCACCAGATCCGGCACTGCATTCCCGGCGTGGATACGGATTGGCGTGACGGAGCGTCCCTGTCAGGCCATCTCAAAGTGCGTTCGTAAGGACTGAACAAATGAGGGGATGCGCCTAAGCTGCGGTTTCCTCCCCGTTCCCGTTGCCTTGGCGCCACAGCAACCAGCGTTGTGGAGACCTGACCAGATCACGGGTGCCATTTGATGTCACGCAACGTATGGAGGTCGGCACACGCGGACCTTCATCTTGGCCAGACCCCTCCCCACAGGCCAAATGCGTTGACGCCGATTGCTCAGACCGAATCGCTAAAATCGCTCGCCGATCGGGCAGACCGTGCCTTGGTGTGCGGTCGCGGTGTTTGCAACTGCCAATCGATCCGCATCCGCCAGGCGCTACAACATTCCGCACCAACTCAGCAGATCATAACACGCGTTTTATCAAGCGAAGCACCACGAGCAGAATCACAGCGCCGATCACGGCGACAATGATCGAGCTGATCAGGCCGCCGCCGATGTGGATACCCAGTACCCCAGCGAGCCAGCCGCCGATGAACGCACCGACAATACCGACGATGATGTCGACAATCAGACCGAAGCCGGCGCCTTCAACGATCTTGCCGGCCACCCAACCCGCTACGATGCCAATGATAAGCCAGGCAATGATCCCGTGTTCCACTGGGCTTCCCTCCTGTCTTTCTGGTTCCGGCCAGTCGCGGCTATGACCTCAACGAGCCACGCGTCTTAAGTTAACGTCTCCCCTAAGACCACGAATCTCGGCAGCGTGTTGGTAACGGTAGGCATGGTTTGATGCTTCTCGCAAGGGGGCATAACGGAATTTGCTCAAACGCCATGGGATGGTGACCGGCCAATGGTCGCCGTCGTGGCAGCCGAGATCACCGACGGAGTGCCAGCGGTCGACCGAGCCCACGCGCAGGTGATGTTTGAGGGCGTCCACGCGTCTGCTGTGATCAGTAACATTCTCACCCGGCATCGCGATCAGAGATCCGCCGCCACGCCGGCACCCGCTACGCTGATGCGTTGTCACATGCCCGCCGTCGATTGCACCGGATACGATCAACGTTGCCGACGACGAGCATCCGGAGAACCGACGTGCTCGACTTGACGGACCAGCGTAAGCTGCTCGGCGCGAACGGTGCCTGTGACGAGGCAAGAGAGCATTCTCGAAACGGCTCGAAATAACCTGCGTGCCCGAGGAGGCTGGCGCACTCGCCTCCTCTGAAGCATGCGACGAAACTGCCGATGGCGTTCGAGACAGGATCGCCTGGCCCACAGGAGCGCCTTGTCCACGGCGAATGCCAGTCCGATCTGGTTCTGATCAGCGCTGCAGGCGGCCAGATACAGCTATTCGGCGCCCGCGGCCTCGATCGCCTCTCGGGCCCCGGCCAGTGTTGTGGGCGTTGAAGTCCATGACGACGCTATCGCCCTGCCGCAAGCGGGGCGTCAGCGTGTGGCCGACATGGGCAAGGACCAGCAGCAGGCCTGGTGGAAGAATTTGCCGCCCATGACGAGGATTTGGCGCGACCCACTCGGGCAGAGGGCGCTAGGCACTGGCGTGACACGGGTCTCCTGCGCCGGGTTACGCACAGGACCGCTGTGCACCACGACCTCCGTCTTCGCGCCCGCGAGAGCGGCGATCCGGTAGCGCTGGATCAGCGCGCCAAAGGGCGTCCAGGTTGGGATCACGCATGACCCTCGACCCGCCCCACGGCAGTCCTGAGCGGGTTGATGGAACGGCTGGCACATCGGCACAACCCGTGAACAAAAGGTCATCGCGCCGAGGCGTTGGAAGACGTCGGGTTCGGCGCACCTCGCTGTTTGGACAACCGACGCGTCTCTGCCGGACACGGACCGCGCGCGAAATCGTGAGCGCCGGTTTGATCCAGGTCAACGCGGTGTGCTGCCTAGAAGGGCGTATTGTAGGTCTGCATTGAGGGGGAAAACTCGTGGAAATCGTCTATCGAGTCAGCTTCTTCAAGACATTGTTCGACAGCACCGGCCACCGCGCCGATGCATGCCAGGGTACCGTCGAGGTCCGTGGGGAAACCCGCGACGAAGCACTCGAGAACGCCAGGCAGCGGTTCGCGGAGCTCAAAGGCATAAGCAGGTGGTCCCTCTATGCTGATTACGATGTGGTAGAGGAACTTCCTGAACGCAAACGGACATCAAAGTCGGTGTGGACGAAAAGCATTGGGGATCATGCGCTCATCGCCAGACGTCGGTGACCGAACCGTCGGCAACGGAGGCAACCGCAGGCAGATGGATCCAGCGACAGAGTAGCGAGAACTCAGTCAGACGAGTCCATCGGTTGGGTCGGTGTCTCTGTTGAGCATGGACCTAAGGCAACGGCAGACCCATTGAAGATGTGGGAGGCGCCGTCGTCGTGCGACCACCGCTTCTCGGGCGGCGGGTTGAGCAGCACGATGGTGGTCGTGCGGCCACAGCGCAGCCGATCGAAGCCCGTCCTGGGTACGCAAACCAGGGTACCGGGCGTGGCGATGGGCGCCGGCCCCATCATCCAGGAAATCCAGTTATTGATGTCCCCGACAGATTTCAGATGTGAAGTGCGCCCGCCACGGCCACCGCCTGCATGAACTCGGTAGGGTGCCGCATCGCGAATCGACCGCGGCAGCCTTACGTCTTGCCGGGCTCCGGTGCTTCGAGTTGCGTGGCTCGCGCTTCCAGCTCCGCCACATA
>JASHVB010000779.1 GCA_030039695.1 Acetobacteraceae bacterium | reverse complement strand
TGCCGCTCCTTCTGCAGTATTAATGTTCAATAGCGGGGCGGACTACGGCGAAGCGGTCGGGGAGTATCGAGGCGACCCCCTCTATCACGCGAGCCTAGGCCCAGACGAATACACGGCGCTGCTCGGCGGGATTGGCTTCGACATTATCGTTCACGCAGTCGAAGACTGGCAAACCGGGGGTGGCCGCACGGTCTGGCTCACCAGGGCACGCGGGGATGGAGTGGCAAAGAATCCCTGAGTTGCGCACCACGACAATGACCCAGCGCCGATCTACTGCAGAGGTGCAGAGGTCTGGGCGAGCTAAGACAGGCTCAACGCCGTCTGCAGCTCCTACCCCTCACTCGGCGGGCGAGACCTGGCGGTGAGTGGACACGGGTGCCATTGCCTCAAACACACCGTCACGTCGGACGAGCGCATGGAAGAGCGCCGCCGCGACATGCAACAGGATCAAGGCAAAGAGCGCGAAAGCAAGGTAGAAGTGCGCGTCCCAGAGCAGCGTATGCAGGCGGTCGCTCCGCGGCAGAATCGGCGGAAGGTGCACTCTGCCGAATATCACGACCGGATAGGAGGCCGCCGATAACATAGCCCAGCCGATCAGCGGCATGCCGATCATCAGAGCGTAGAACGCGTAATGCGACAGATACGCCCCGAGCTTCATCGGCTCGGGCAGATCGGGCGGCAGTGCTGGCGCGCCGGAGCGCAACCGAACCGCCAGTCGGATCAGCGCTAGTGCCAGAATTGCGATGCCAAGCGATTTATGGATCGACACGAGCCTCAGGTAGGTCGGTCTGATGGTTGACTCCATGCCAACGCCAATAAACAGCATGGCAAGGATGCAAACCGCCAAGAACCAGTGCAGCGTGCGCTGGAGCGGTGTGAAGCGTTCGTGGCTCCTGATCATGGCTTAGCGTCCGGTACAGTTCGCGGATAGTACTTAGCCTCCGCTGTGCGGCGGTCGTACGACTTCGCATAGGCCGCCGAGCGCGCGGCGGGGAACGGGTCGTCGGACACCCTAATGCCAGAAGGCAGAACAGTGGGATCGAAGTTGATGTCGCGGCAAGGGCCGTCCCGCTCGGGTTCGATCTGCTGCACCACCAGCGTGCCAACCTCGACGGTGCGGCGCCCCTCGGGCCAAACCTTGCTTGGGTCCGCGGTGGGATCGTCGGGGTTGGCTACGGTCACCAGCATTGTCCACCGCTGCGGCGCGCCACGAACCCGCTCGGTGATCTCTTGTTCAAGAAAATCAGGGCCACGCTTCGCCAAATCGTCGGGCGAGACCGGTACCGGCTGCGCCGCGGGCAAGAGCGACCACCGCACTGTATGATCCGCCCCGGACCTGTCGGTGAACACAAAGCTGTCGAGGCTGTTGTATCGCTCTTCCGCAAAGCTGCCGGTCCAGGGCGCGGCCTTGGCCCACGCGCCGAATGCTGCGATCTCAGGGTGCGCGGCCGCGAATGTCTTCATTGCGTTCGGGTCCTTGCTCGCCGAGGCGAGCAACAACTCATAAAAGGCCTGCGGCGTCGACACAGCAAAGAATGGCGGGGTGATCATGGCGGTGCGCCATTCCTGCCCGTCTGGCGTCGAGATCTGCAGTCCCATGCCCCGCACTCGGACCGTTGCATCGCGTGCGTCCGGATCTGCGGTGGCGAGGTTGAAGCGTCCGAGGGCAGGATACTGACCGGGGGCGAAAACCTGAGCATATGACAGCGCCGAGCCGGCCCCATTCGCTTTGAACACGCCGGTGAAGCAGATGCCCTTAGCGTGGTTCCGGCGATGGCCAAGCGGCGGCTTGCTGTTCGGCGGCGTGAACGCATCCACCAGCTTGTTCGGGGTGAGGCGCTGAGGCGAGAACCACCCCGCCGTATAAGCGAAGGCAGCGGCACCGCCGCCGATCACAACGGCGATCAGCACCAGGGACCAAAACACGGAGCGCGCAGGGTGCGCTTGAGCCATTCGAACCTCAGCTGCTCGACGGATGTTCGACCGACCTTACCAGTCCCGTTCCCCATGACCAGCCCGCCGGGACTCCCGTCGGCCGGCAGGTCGGCTATCACCGAAACGGCGCAATTCGCCGGTGGGGGCCGTTCGGCCAGGAAACCACCCCCAATCGGAACAAGAGGATCGCTCGTAGCGAACCGGACTGGTCAGGAACGTTCAGAACCGCTCTTGCCCCTGATGTCGGACCGGATCGGGAAAGTCCCGGTACAGCCCGAAGATCGCTTTGTCCACCAGCGAATTGACGGCGAAATGCACCGACTCAACCGGCTCGCGTCGGCTGGCCACATGTTGGAACGCCGCTTCGAGCTGTGCCATGTCGCGGACCTCGATCATCAGATGAAATTCTCCCAGTCCCGCGGGTGCGAGCCCAAGCTTCCGTCGCATCAGCCGCCATCCCTCGATCAGCCCGCTCGATTTTAGATGCTCCATGTACGCCGCGATCTTCTCTGCAAATCCCAGATCGCCGATGCCCGATTTTGGGTCGCACCAGACATGATAGATGTCCATTCGTCGCGTTCCTTCGATCGCCGGGCCCTCGCAGCCTGCACTGACGTCTGCGGGTTCCGCAAGCATGCCCGCTGGCGCCGCCATCGCTGCTGTCATACGGTCAGCAGCACGTCGCGATCGGGAGGGACATATGCCGGCACGAAATGGACGTGCGTATCTCGACGGGCTCCGCGCCCAGGAACGCGAGGTCTGGCTTAATGGCGAGCGTGTGCACGACGTGACGGCACATCCCGCGCTGCGTCACGGCGCTGCGGCGATCGCCGCCCTCTACGACATGCAATTCGACCCTAAGACGCGCGACGAGATGGTCTATATCCCACCCGAAGGGGACGAACCGGTCGGACTGTCCTTCATCATTCCGCGCACGCGCGAGGACCTGGAACGCCGCCGCGTCATGATGCTGCACTGGGCACGCTCGACGTGCGGCATGATGGGCCGCTCGCCCGATTTCATGAACGTCACCTACGCCGCCTGGGCGGGCGCCGCCGGTTACTTTGCTGCCGGCCGACCGGAGTTCGGCGACAATATGGTCCGCTATTACCGCCACATCCGCGACAACGACCTGACGCTCACCCACTCGTTGATCAACCTGCAGCGCAGCCGTACCGTCACCGGCGTCTTCAACCTTGAGGAAGGCACCGCGCTTCAGGTCATTAAAGAGACCGACTCCGGCATCGTCGTGCGCGGAGCCCGCGTACTGGCGACACTGGGCCCATTCTCCGACGAAATCGCCGTCTATTCGCCGCGCGCCGCCCAGCACCGCGACGGCCATAGCCCGTTCGTCATGAGCTTCGCTATCCCGTGCGGAACGCCCGGCGTGCGATTCCTCTGCCGCGACAGCTTCGATCCGCAGCGCTCGCGGTTCGACAGCCCGCTCGGCTCGCGGTTCGACGAGATGGACTGCGTCGTGTTCTTCGACGACGTCAAGGTGCCGTGGCAGCGGGTGTTCCTGCTAGGCGACGTGGAGCGTCTGAACAACACCGCCCGCGCCACGCATTTCTCGGCTCACTCAGCGCATCAGGGAGCGGCAAAGAACCTGGCGAAATGCGAGTTCGTGCTTGGCATTGCGCTGCTGATAACCGAGACGCTCGGAAACAGTCTCCTGCCGCATGTCGAGGACCGCCTGGGCGAACTGATGCTTACGACCATCATGATGAGGGCCTGCATGCGTGCCGGCGAGGCGGATGCGAGACTCGACGAATGGGGCGTCATGTGCCCCGACATCCTGCCCATTGAAAGCACCCGCAATCTTTTCATGAACGCCTATCCGCGCATGATCGAAATCCTGCACCTGCTCGGCTCTTCAAGTTTCATGATCACGCCGAGTGAGAAGGATTTGGCCGGACCGCTCGCCGGGCACATCGAGCAATATCTCGCCACGGATGGATCGTCCGCGCGCGACCGCATCCGCCTGTTCCGCCTTGCATGGGACGTGGCCGGCACGTCATTCGGCAGCCGGCAGGTGCTGTACGAACGGTTCTTCGCCAGTGACCCGTTGACGCGGGCGCGCATACTGAACACGATGTTTCCCAAGGATGAGGTGAAGGAACGCGTGCTCGCGTTCCTGCGGCGCGACGACGAACTGGTTTAGTGCAACAGGAGGGACCAACGATGAGTTTCCGGCCAAGCTACCTCGGGCACGTCAACCTCTATGTGCGCAATGCTGAGCGCTCGAAGGTGTTCTACGAAGAGGTGCTCGGACTGCATTGTTACCATTACCGCTCGGGCTGGGCGGCGTTCATGTCCGCCGACAAGGAGAAGTCGCACGAAGTGGCGCTGATGCAGGTGGGCGACAATGCCCCGTTGCAGCAGAAGGGCCAGGTCGGGCTCAACCACGCCGCTTTCATGATGGCGAGCCTGGAGGATCTGAAGGAGTCTTATTGGCGATTGAAGGAAAAGGGCGTGAAGATCGATCGTATTGTCGACCACGGCCTGTCCCTCGGCATCTATTTCCGTGATCCAGACGGCAACGGGCTCGAGGTGTCCTACGAACTTCCGCGCGAGCAGTGGCCGCGGCAGGAGGAAGTATTTGCCGCCGAAGTCGTCGGGCTCGGCAAGTTCCCCGGTCCGTGGGACGAGGAGATGAAGGCCCAGAACAGCAAACCGGCGCAGGCCGCGGCCGTCCCGGCGTAACGCCGCGGCGCCTCGTCAGGAGAGAGTGCTATGCCCAGCGAATATCCGCTGCCGTCCGCCGATCCCGCCAGTCTCGGCTTCGCGCCCAAGCCGCTGGCGCACCTCGATGCACTCATCCGTCAGCACATCGAGGAAGGCCGTTATCCTGGCGCGCAGATCGCGCTGGCGCGAAATGGCAGGCTTGCGTTGTTCCGCACTTACGGCGACGCAAAGACCGAGCCCGCCAAACAACCGGCCGCAAATGACACGCTGTTTCTGTTGTTCAGCCAGACCAAGGTGCTGACCAGCTCCGCCGTGTGGACCTTGGTGGAGGAGGGCAAACTGTCCTTCATGGACAAGGTGTCCGACCACTTGCCCGAGTTTGCTGTCCGCGGCAAAGGCGACATCACGCTGGAACAGGTGATGACGCATCGGGGCGGTTTTCCCAACAACAATGTCACGACGGCCACCTGGACCGACCACGCGCGAATGCGCGCTGAAGTCTGCGATTTTTCGCTCGACTGGACGCCCGGGACGAAGCTGCAATACCACGGTCAGGCGGCGCACCTGGTGCAGGCGATGGTCATCGAGGCGGTCACTGGTCAGGATTATCGTGATGTGATCCGTCAGCGCGTGATCGAGCCGCTTGGTCTGGGTGACGATATTTTCGTTGGGGTGCCGAAGCAGCAGCAGAACCGGTGTGCCGATACCCATGCGCCGGAACCGCGCGATAATTCGCCCGAATTTCGCGCGGCAGGTCTGCCGAGCGGCGGCGGCTTTGCCACGGCACGCGGCATGGCGGCGTTCTATCAGATGCTCGGCAACGGCGGTCGGCTCGGCAACGTGCGACTATTCTCGCCGCGGCTGCTGGCTTACGTATCGCGTAGCCACACTGGCGAGATGCCGGATGTGCAGATGGATGGCATTCCGATGCATCGTGGGCTGGGTCCGCATGTGCGCGGCGAGAGCGATCGCATTCGCGGCTTAGGAACGATCGGCGCCCCGGTAACCTTCGGCCACGGTGGCGTTGGCTCATCTTATTCCTGGGCCGATCCGAGCAGTGGCGTGTCGTTCACCTATCTGACGAATTATGTTTATCCAGACCCGTGGCACTCAGCGCGGCTGGACCGGGTGGCAAATCTCGTGCACGCCGCGATCGACTGATCGTGTTGGCGAGGATTGGCGCGGTCGGGTAACCTGGCCGCGCCATGCCCTATGCCAGCAATGACGAACTGCCGCTGTCCGTGTCCAATCATCTGCCACCGCACGCGCAGGACGTTTTCCGCGAGGCGTTCAACCACGCCTGGGACGAGTACGGCGCCGACGAGGAGAGGGCATTCCGCGTCGCGTGGAGCGCGGTGAAGCGGCAATACCGAAAGCAAGGCAATCGGTGGGTGCCGATCAGGCCATAGCGTGTGTCATTGCGACCAGCACGGCGACGAAGCCATCTCGGGTCTGAACGGTTGATCCGCGCAACCGCCTCTGTCGACGGCGGGGTCTAGCGGATCGGCGGCGGGGTCGCCGGTTCTCGGGTTCGGCTGCTGCGCCGCGTATTACGCGATGATCTCAACCCGCGCCTCACCACAGTTCGCCGCAGAGTCGCTCGGTGACCTGAAATGGCCACCTCGGAGGCGCCGCCGCGCTTCGGGAAACGCCGCGTTGCGGACCGCCCGCGAGGAAGCGCCATTCGGACTGTTGACCACCGACGCAACGGCGAGCTTCGCCGGATAGGCCACGAGCAGCGAAACCTGATCGGCAACGCGACCGGTTCAATGACGGAGATGTCTGGGGCGAGGCTGTTGGAGATAGAGACCAGAACCGAGCAGTACTGCGATGTTGTGGTATCGGTCAGGGATACTGGAGCCAGGAGTGATGCTCAAAGTGCCGGCCGCAGATTCCAGGCACCCTTCAGAACCAAACCCCGAAATGGGGACGGGGCTTTACATTTGCCGTTCGATTGTCGAGGCGTGCGGTGGGAGGATTTGGGTTGAGGCAGTTCCGTCACGAGGAGTCGTGTCTGAATTCGCATTGTCCGTTCGCGACGGGATGAAAGTGGAATCGTCTTAGCCCTGGGATTTATTGCCTTGTGCGCAGAAGCAATAGGCCCGTTTGCGTTTATCTGTCCGACCTTTCCGTGCGCTTGCATTGAAACGCCGGCCAGGATGGCATCCGTGACACGAATTCCAAACAAACCCGGCCGCCTCGGAATAGTAGGGCCATGGGGCTGGCCGGTGTGGTCAGGACCGGCGCTTACAGCGGCCTGTCTTCGTTCAAGCGGCAACGCGATAGATCCGACCGCCCGCCGATGGACGCGTTGACTCCAGCGCCACCGCCGTCGCCCTGGGTGGTTTGCCCTCGATGAAGATTTTGCTGCAAAACGGCGTATTCAGCGGGCTCGCGTGGCGCCCACCGCGGCATGCAGAGGGGGACTTTTCCACTCCGGCGCTGCACCGCGCGCTTCGAGAACAAGGATGGCAGTCCGCTCGCGCGATCACGGTCCTCAGCCGGTCCCATCAGCCCCGGCGCCGACTGCAAGACCAGCTCGTTTCATTGTGCTGCGCATGACGAGACCATCGCGCGGAGGGCGATGCGGCTCGCTTGAAGGAAGCGACGGCGACGAGTGATGGCCGGTGAGGTTTGACGGAATCGGTGGTCACGGGCAGCACGCGGATTGGAACGCAGCGCCTGGGATCCGGGGGCCGCTGGAGGGTGTCGGCTTTGCGTCCGACCCGTTCCGAGCTTGTCGCACCGCCTCGCCCGGAGGACAACAATTCAGGCCCAACCGATGGAGACCTCTGGCCACACGTCTGTCTGGCCACACGTCTGTGAAGCAGGGACCTCTGATCGTGAGGCCGGAAGCTCCGCCATTCATGGCCGGGTGAAGTCCACGGTTGCTGGGTCGCTGCGCTCCTCGTAATGATAGCCGCGGGAGATACGTCCACATGTCCATGAGCACCGCCGCGGCCCAGCCGCGCGAATGGCCGCGGCTTGGCCTGCTCTGGCTGCTCGGCATCGACCTTCGCCTGACCATCCTCGCCGTCCCGCCGGTGCTGCCGCTGATTCACCACGACCTCCATCTGGACGAAAAAATGGTGGCGGCACTCACCGGACTGCCGCTGCTGTTGTTCGGCATCGCCGCCGTGCCGGGGTCGCTGCTGATCGCGCGCATCGGTGCCCGACGGGCGGTGATCGTCGCCATCGTGACGGTGGCTATCGCGTCCGCGCTGCGCGGCGCCGGCCCGTCGGTGCCCATGTTGTTCCTGATGACGGCGATCATGGGCGCCGGCGTTGCGATCATGCAGCCGGCGCTGCCAACTCTGGTCGGCCTGTGGTTTCCCACGCGGATTTCCATGGCGACCGGGCTCTATGCCAACGGACTGCTGATCGGCGAGATGGTCGCGGCCAGCGTCACGATCCCGCTGGTGCTCCCGCTCTTGTCTGGAAGCTGGCAGGGCAGCTTCGTATTCTGGAGCGCGCCGGTTCTGGCCAGCGCGTTGCTGGTCCTGTTGTTCACGCCGCACGCCGAACCACCGAGAGGACGTGCTGAGGTGATGTGGTGGCCGGATTGGCACCAGGCCCGGACCTGGCAGCTCGGTCTCATTCTGGGTGGCACGGGCGCAATGTACTTCGGCGCGAACGCTTTCCTGCCGGACTATCTGCATGCGATCGGGCGACCTGAATTGCTCAATGCGGTTCTCACCGCGGTGAACGCCGGCCAGCTTCCTGCCTCGCTGGTCGTTATCGCGTTCGGCCAGCATCTCGTGCGGCGCAGGGTGCCATTCATCGCAATGGCGCTGGTCGCGCTGATCGGCCTGGCAGGCCTTTTGGTCCCGTCTGGCCTCACCATTGTCGTTGCCGGCGGGATGATCGGTTTCGCTTCGGCGTTCTGCCTGATTCTAGCTCTGGCGCTGCCCCCACTGCTCGTCGCGTCCGATGACGTGCATAGGTTGGCCGCGGGCATGCTGGGCCTTGGCTACACAATCACCAGCATCGTGCCTTACGTTGGCGGTGCGGTGTGGGACGCGCTCCAGGTGCCCGAGGCAGCGCTGCTGCCAGGCGTTGCCGGGGTGGTGATCATCACGACGGTGGCCGCGACGCTGCGCTTTGTCGATTGGCCCTAGCGACCTCATGGCCGGGACAGCCCAGCCTTGACGTATGGGTCGCATTGACCAAGTCCCGCGGCGACGCCACAGCAGGTCTCTTCATCCCACCTTCCGGAACTTGTGCAGAGACCGCAGATTGTCCGGCCGGGGCTGATCCGGCCAGGTCTGCGGCCAGTTCGTCCACGACACTTCGCCAACGTATAGGTCGCCACGCGAATCAACCGTCAGCCCGTGCGGCGCCAGAAACTCGGTCGGTCCCATGCCTGGTCCGAGCCCGCCCAACCGGGCAATCCGCTTACCCGTGTTATCGACGATCGTTACCCGCGGCCCAAGATTCGGCACATGCCGGCTAACCGGCTGTACCGCGCCCAATTCGCCGATGTAGCAAACCGGACACTTTCCTGGCGGCATGAACAAGCCGCATGGCCGGTGCAGATTATTCCACTGCGTCTCGTAACGACCATTGCCGTCGAATACCTGCACGCGGTGATTTTCACGGTCCGCGACATACACCCAGCCGTCGGCGTCGCAGCTGATGTTGTGCGCGATATTGAATTCGCCCGGATCGGTACCCGGCGCACCCCATGACAGCAGCAGCTTGCCGTTCGGCGAATACTTGTGGACACGCGAGTTGCCGTATCCGTCCGACACGTAGATATCGCCCTGCGGCGACATCGCAGTGTGCGTGCAGCGATGGAATGGCTCGCCGCTCATATACGGTGCCGGCTTTCCCGGGATCCCTAGCGTCAGCAGCACCTGTCCCTCCAGCGTGCACTGCCGCACCGTGTGGTCACCGTCGTCGGTCAGCCAGATGGTATCGTCCGGGGCCATGAACACGCCGTGCGCGCGCGGAAACAGACCCTCGCCCCAGGAGCGCAGGAAATTGCCGTCGCGGTCGAACACAATCATCGGGTGTTCGCCGCGGTTGAACACATAAACGTTGTCGTTCTTGTCGACGCCGACCGAGCCGATTTCCTTGAACGACCAGCCGGGCGGCAGCTTGGCCCAGTCCACCACGGGCTCGTATGTGTATTCGCCGCTGCCCACCGTCATCATGGCCCGTCTCCCCACATCGATTGACGAGAGCTTGTCACGAACCTGCCGGCGCGCCAACCCGCCGTCACGGCCGTTGCTTCGCGGGTGGTAAGAGCGCCTCCGTGCCAGCATTGGGGCGCCGGGGCACTATGGTCCGCTATGTGATGACGGTCGCCCTTGCGGTCATGCTGATCACCTTCGTGTCCACGATCACGCGCGTGGCACCGCGCTCGATGGGTTGACGCTGCCCGATTGTTCCTGCACCTGCCGCCGCAGCGTTCGCAACTCGTTGAATCGCGCGGTCACATCGCGCATCACCGCGGCGATACCTTCCATCACACCATCAGCGCCGTGGAACAGCACGATGGTAAACTCGACCGATATGCGTGTGCCGTCCTTGCGCATCGCCGGCACCGACAGCAGATCGCCCGCGCCGTAGCGTGACTGGCCGGTGCGCATCGTTGTGCGAAAGCCTTCCCAGTGCCGTTCGCGTAAGCTGCTGGGAATGACGATGTCGAGCGACTGCCCGACGGCTTCCGCCTCGGTGAACCCAAATATGCGAGTCGCACCGGCGTTCCAAAAGCCGATAACGCCACGGCTGTCGGCATACACCACCGCGTCGGACATGTTGCGCAACAGCGCGGTGGCGAATGGCTGAACAGCGAATGTCATGTGCGCATCCTCCCGACGGTCGACCGTGTGGCTTGACGCCGCTCGGGCAACCGACAGACTGCCGCCAACTCGCGATCGGCAAAAGGGGAAACGGAATGGCGGACGTACAAATCATGGCAACCGGCCTCGGCTTTCCGGAAGGGCCGGTCGCGATGGCAGACGGCTCCGTGATACTGACCGAGATTCGCAACCAGCGATGCTCCCGCGTCACGCCGGACGGCAAGGTGTCGGTTTTTTCGGAAGCCGGTGGCGGACCGAACGGGTTGGCGATCGGGCCAGACCGGGCTCTCTATCTCTGCAACAACGGCGGCAGCCGATACGTCGCCGGCAGCTCGATGGGCCAGGGGCCGGCGGACGACTACGTGCACGGCGCGATCCAGCGCCTGGACGCCAGGACCGGCGCCGCCACCACGCTCTATACGCATTGCAACGGCAACAAGCTGTCGGCGCCGAACGATCTGGTATTCGACGAGCACGGCGGGTTCTATTTCACCGACCTGGGCAAGCGCTACGCGCGGCATCGCGACCACGGTGGGCTGTACTACGCGATGCCGGATGGCACGTCAGTGACGGAGATCGCGTTCCCAATCCTGAGCCCGAATGGCTGCGCCCTGTCGCCAGACAACAAAACCGTTTACGTTGCCGATACGGAAAGTGCACGGCTCTGGGCATTCACGATCGAATCGCCCGGTGTGCTGAAGAAAGACACCGCCCACGCTGCACATGGCGGGCGGTTGGTCGGCAGCCTCGCCGGCTACGCCCGCTTCGACAGCATCGCGGTGACCGCCAGCGGCAATATCTGCGTCGCCACGCTCGGCACTGGTCACATCACCGTGTTCTCGCCATCTGGCGCGATCGTCGAGCAAGTGAAGATGCCAGACGTGTATCCGACCAACATCTGCTTCGGCGGGCCGGACCTGCGGACAGCCTATATAACGTTGTCGGATACCGGGCGGCTCGGCATCATGTCGTGGTCGGAGCCGGGCCTAAAGCTGCATTGCACCTGACCGCCGTGCTCTTCGCGGTGTCATGCAACCGCCTCCCCGCTCCGGTCGTTCCGGTACGCCCACATAATCGGCATCCACAGGAGAAGCAGGCCCATGAATGACGAACCTGGCGGCAATGACGAACTCCGAGGCGCCGCGCGCGACATGGGTGGTCGCGCTCAGGAGACGATCGGCGAGGCAGTCGGCAACACAAAAATGCAGGCGGAAGGTCGGTCCAACCAGGCCGCTGGCCGCGTTCAGCGTGCCGTGGGCCAGGCACACGATGCCGCGGACCAGTTCACCGGCATCGTGCGCGCGCGGCCGCTGACCTCGGCGGCCGTCGCCCTCGGCGTGGGTTACCTGCTCGGGCGCGTGCGTTAGCCGGCCGGGCGCATGTCGCTGGCCCTGCCCAAGTCGCGCATCAGCGAGGGGTCGCCCGACGCGCTTGGCGCGACCTGGGACGGGCTCGGTGTCAACTTTGCCCTGTTCTCCGCCAACGCGACCAGGGTCGAGCTCTGCTTGTTCGACGATGCCGGGAACACGGAGCTCGAGCGCATCGAGCTTCCCGAATACACCAACGAAATCTGGCACGGTTATCTGCCGGAGGCACGACCCGGCACGCTCTACGGCTACCGCGTGCATGGACCGTACGATCCGGGCAGCGGTCACCGCTTCAACGCCAACAAGCTGCTGCTCGATCCGTACGCGAAGGCGCATGTCGGCACACTGCGCTGGGACCGCGCCTGTTTCGGCTACACCATCGGCGCGGACGACGACGACCTGAGCTTCGATGAACGTGACAGCGCCTCCTTCGTCCCGAAATGCCGTGTCGTTGATCCGGCCTTCTCCTGGGGTCGAGAGCGCCTGCCGCGCATCGACTGGGACCGCACGATCATCTACGAACTGCACGTCCGCGGTTACACAAAGCTGCACCCGCTGATTCCGGAAAATATGCGCGGCAGCTTCGCCGGCCTCGGTCGCAAGGAGGTGGTGGACTACATCAGCTCGCTCGGCGTAACCGCCGTGGAGCTGATGCCAGTACATGCTTTCGTCGATGACTCGTATCTGCTTGACAAGGGGCTGCGCAACTACTGGGGCTACAACTCAATCGGCTATTTCGCGCCGGACGCGCGGTATGCGTCGATGCCGCCGTTCGTCTTTTCCGAATTCAAGGAGATGGTGGCGCACCTGCACGACGCGGGGATCGAGGTCATTCTCGATGTGGTCTATAACCACACGGCGGAAGGCAATGAACATGGTCCCACGTTGTCGTTTCGCGGGATCGACAACGCGTCGTACTATCGATTGGTTCCGGAGCAAGAGCGATATTATATCAACGACACGGGCACCGGAAATACCCTCAATATGAGTCATCCGCGCGTGCTGCAGATGGTGACCGACAGTCTACGCTACTGGGTCAACGAGATGCATGTCGATGGCTTCCGCTTCGACCTTGGCACCATCCTCGCGCGCGAATACCACGGATTCGATCAAGGTCACGGGTTCCTCGATGCGTGCATGCAGGATCCCGTGCTGTCACAGGTCAAGCTGATCGCCGAGCCATGGGACATTGGCCCCGGCGGCTACCAGGTTGGCGGCTTCCCGCCCGGCTGGGCGGAATGGAACGACAAATTCCGCAACACGGTCCGTTCCTACTGGCGAGGCGATCCGGGAATCCTGCCGGAACTGGCGACACGCCTTGCTGCATCCGCCGACTGTTTCAACCGGCGGGGTCGCAAATCCTGGGCCAGCGTCAACTTTGTCACCGCACATGACGGATTCACGTTGCACGATCTGGTTTCGTACAACGAGAAGCACAACGAAGCGAACGGGGAAGACAATCGCGACGGCAATTCCGACAATCTGTCATGGAATCATGGCAGCGAGGGACCCACCGACAATCCCGATATCGTCGCGCTGCGCGACCGGCAGAAGCGCAACATGGTGGCGACGCTGCTGCTGTCACAGGGCACCCCGATGCTACTGGCCGGCGATGAGTTCGGCCGCACGCAGCGTGGCAACAACAACGCCTATTGCCAGGACAACGGGATCAGCTGGGTGAACTGGGACATCGGCGAGGACGGAATCGAACTTGCCGAATTTGTCCGCAAGCTGATCGCGCTGCGCAGGTCGTTCCCGATCCTACGGCGCTCCCGATTCCTGACGGGCGAATACAATCCCGAACTCGAGGTGAAGGACGTACGCTGGCTGACGCCGACCGCAACCGATATGGCGGCAGAGCACTGGGCGGATGCCAACGCACGCTGCTTCGGCATGCTGATCGACGGCCGGGCTCAGGCCACCGGCATCAAGCGGCCGGCGATGGATGCGACCGGACTGCTGGTTCTGAACGCGCATCATGACGTGGTGAAATTCCGCATTCCGGAGGTCGCCGGCGGCACGGTCTGGCGCTGCTTGGCGGACACCAACGCCCCCACGCAGGTTGGCGCAGCCCGGATTGAAAGCGGCCAGGACTACGAGGTGGCCGGCCGTTCGGTCGTCTTCGTCGTGCTCGAGCCGCAGAGCCGACCATCGATCGGGCTCCGTCGGGCGCGCGAGGCCTTCCGGCAGATGGCAGAACAACCGATTCCGACGCCGGAGGCAGGCTCTTAGCGCCTCTCCCGCCCGGACGCTTGAGCGGTGGCGGCGAACCGGCGCGTGAGGGTGCGATGCGCCAGAGCGCATCGCCCGTAGCCTCGTCGTTGCGCACATCGACCACGGCCTCGGAGCAGAAGAGGTTTTCTCAGCGCTTGGCTGTGCTAAGCCGCGCCAATGCGCCATTTTCTAGACTTCGAGAAGCCGATCGCCGAGCTTGAGGGCAAGATCGAAGAGCTTCGCCATCTTACGGAACCCGGAGGCATCAACATCGCCGATGAGGTCGGCCGACTGACCGCGGCCGCTGAGCGCCAGCTCCGCGCCGCCTACGCCAAGCTCACCCCGTGGCAGAAAACCCAGGTTGCCCGCCACCCGGAACGGCCACATGCCGGCGACTATATCGCCGGGCTGATCAGCGACTTCACCCCGCTCGCCGGTGACCGCGCCTTCGCCGACGATGCCGCCGTTCTGGGCGGTCTC
>JASHVB010000778.1 GCA_030039695.1 Acetobacteraceae bacterium | reverse complement strand
TCGACAGCGCGGACGATCGGCCGGTCGTGCATAAGGAACAGATCCGCGATGTGCCCAAGCCGCGCGAGCGCGTCCGGCCCGTCGATGGCGATTGGTTCGTCACTGATATTGCCGCTGGTCGCTACGACGGGAAATCCCAGTTCTCGCAGCAGCAGATGGTGCAGCGGCGCATAGGGCAGCATCACGCCAAGTGATGCGTTGCCAGGCGCGACGGCCTCGCAGACGATGCCACCCGCACGCCGCAGCAGGACGATCGGCCGCACCGGACTGCTCAGCAGCACCGCTTCTTCCGGCGTGACGCGACAGCATTGCTGCGCCTCTGCCAGACTGGTGACCATGACGGCGAACGGCTTTTCCTCGCGGCGCTTGCGTTCGCGCAGACGCTGAACGATGAGGCTGTCACGCGCGTCGGCAATCAGGTGGAAACCACCGATGCCCTTGGCCGCGACGATGCGGCCGGCACGCACGGCCGCCGCAGCGGCAGAGATCGCGTCGTAGCCGCTTGCCAAAACTTGGCTCGCACCATCACACAGTGACAGTCGCGGGCCACAGGCCGGACAGGCGTTCGGTTCGGCGTGGAACCGGCGATTTGCCGGATCGTCATACTCGGCTTGGCAAGCCGCGCACATGCGGAAGTGCCGCATCGACGTACGCGCGCGGTCGTAAGGAATCGCCTCAATGATGCTGTAACGCGGTCCGCATTGCGTGCAGTTGATGAAGGGATAGAGGTAGCGGCGGTCGGCGGGGTTGAACATTTCGCGCAGGCATTCGTCGCAGGTCGCCAGATCGGGCAGCACATGGGCGACAGGCGCCCCTTCTGTGTGGCTGGCGCGAATCGCAAATCCTTTGTCACCGCGGGGACAGATCTCGCAGGTCTCCATGGCGGCGATAGCAGCGTTTGCCGGTGGCGATGCACGCAATTCCGCAAGCAGCGCATCTACGCGATGCAGGTCGCCTTCTGCCTCAATGGTCACGCCGGCGGCTGAATTACCGACCCATCCGGCGAGCCCAAGTGCGGTGGCCCGGCGATGCACGAATGGCCGGAAGCCCACACCCTGCACCGTACCGCCGAGGAGGACACGAACACGGATAATCGTGCCTTTGCCTGGTATGAAGTCGGTCCTGTTCGGAATGAGCTGGCGTGGCATCGGCATTCCCATTCCCACGCACCGCGTTCGTCATTCCGGTGCCGACGCGGAGGGTCGAACTCCGGACCTACTGATTACGGAGCCGGGGAAAAATCTATTCACGACAATCCGTTAGGCCTATTTTCCAGGCTGGGGACGTGTCGGGGACGCAGGCCAGTCCCCGCGCCCCTTCCGTCAGTTGGCGCTTAGACAGGACGTCCGTTGGACCTTTGCCACGACGGCGTCAAGCGATGCGATTCGAACATCGGGGCGTCGCGCGGCCCCAGCTCACGCCACGGCTGCCATCGCGTCGCCGCCGTCTACACGGAAGCTGTCGATACCAGGGATCTAGTGCGCGAGGGCGACGGCGGGGGGATTGTTTACGCATATGGCTATCGCTGTTGCGGGGACCGCTTGAAGGTTGGATCGACCGAGGCGAACACGGTCCAGCGGATTGCCGCGCAAATCACCACCAGCACGCCAGATAAGCCAGTTCTGCTGGTTGAGATAAAGACCGACCGGTGCCGCGCGCTTGAGCGAGCGATCCAGGCCACCTTGGAGACGAGGGGACTGAAGATATTAGGCGGCGGCACCGAATGGTTTAAAGCGACGCGTGACGAGGTTTTGGCGATTTATAAATTCATCACGCAGAGCGGTGGCATGTAAGGCTCGGCAGGCAGCAAAACGGCGGCTTTTCGGGGAGGTCCTGGACGATGCGTGTGGGTCGCATCGGTGAGTTACACCATGGCTTATCTTGCACTGCAAGGACGGAGTTCCGCGACGACGCGACTGAGAATTGACATTAAGATTAGCGCACCAGCGCTGTCATAACTCGGCGCCAGGGTGCCGGCCGGATGGGATGTAACAGAAACGATTTCCGGCATGGGGGTCGACTGTGGAATCGACTATAGTCAAAAAAATATTTCACATGTCAAAATTGAACCGCAGCATCCGGCCACTGACGCACCGCAGCATACCGCCGCTGCTTCTCCCGCACAGTCAAGCGCACCCGCACGTGACCCGCTACAGGCTCAACCCGCGCCACCGACTCAGCCGGCCGAGCCAGGTGCGGTTCCCGCCGTTCGCGAGCCACCGTCCACCGGCCTCCGCAACACCGCGCGCCAGCACCACGCTACGGCCTGGCAGAGCCGCACGCAGGTCACTAGGACGCATCAGAGCCAGATCGCGAATAGAACCAAAGCGGTGATGCCGGTCGTTTCTGGCCCGGTGCTCGCCGGCGTTGTTGACCAGGACGTCGAGGCTCGTCGTACAGAAAAGGGCCACCGAAGCGGCCCTTTCACAAGGAAGGTCGTCGGGGTCAGACGGCGCTGATGAGTCAGGGCCACGTCGTCAATCCTGCTTAAGAAGCGCAATGAGACGCTGACCGCTTTCGACAACCTCGTGAAGGATAGCTTGTTGGCAAGCTGCAATACGGACGTCGTGTTTTCTCTGGCACGATTCGACTATCTGCATCAGCTCTTTAACGAATCTCTCTGAATCTGCGACATGCGTTGCGTTTTCACTATTGGCGTCCCTGATCTTTCCGACGTCGTCCTCGATACTTGCGACCACCTTCGCTACCGATCCGACCGCCCCATCTGCTGCTTTGGCATTGCTGGAAGCGTCCTTACAGAGACTTGAGAGTGCAGCCGCTATGTCGTCGCCCTTCTTCGCTATCTCGCCGACCGTCTTCTTGACGTCGCCCAGGTCGTCCCTGAGGTCCTTCAACGCTTTATCCACGTCAGTTCCCATCTGAGCCTACCTCTAGTGGCATTCCGTAAGCGCCGGCCCCTACTGGCCGGCCATGTGGGATTGCCATTCAGCTCGAACGACCAGATACGACTCGACTCACACCACCATCACTCAAGTCACACTGCTCTCCGAGCACGGGCCAGAAGTAACGGGCGCAGTTTGTCCCGGCTCCGCAATCCCTGGCTGGTTTCGCCGTGGCTCCGTAGGCTGACAGGACGTTTCGGATTATGGATTCGAATTAATGAATGCGAACTCACTCCATCGCTGGCTTTAGATCCATCGTTTGCCTTGCGACCTGAACAGGAAACGCCGATGCCGTATGAACAACTCACGCCAGACGAAATGCGGCGCATTGCGGCTCGATGGCGAAAGAGTTCTCGCACGCTGTTGTGGTCCGATCCATCTGCCGCGCTGGAGTTGTCACGTCGTGCCAAGGAGTTGTTACAGATAGCCCAGGAACGGGAAGCCGAACAAGAGAAGCGGCGGCGGCGTGCTCAGAGGCCGTAACCTGATCCCGAATCCCGCACCGACGAGACACCCGGGCCCGTCCGACGACCGGACGGCTTTTTTGGTGTCCGCAATCTAGCTGCGGCCGAATGCCCGGCGATCTAGCTGATGGACTACGAGCCAGCGAGCCACCATGCCAGTGCCACCGATGAGCGCCGCCAGGACGAAGACGACGCGGGCGAGCCACACGAGCATGAGCACGAGCATAATTGCCAGAGTAGCACCGCCCCGCCGTTTCCACATCCAGATACGTTCGGCCGCGCACTAGCGGCTGGTGCCAGGTAGGGACAGGTGTGGAGATTACCGCAAGGTGAGTTGGGAGAGCGACGCCGGGTTTACCTCGTGAAAACGCTCGCCATCTTCGTGGCATGTCGTTCCTGCCCTTCCCAGACAGGCAACCCACCACCTGTGCGCAATGTGGGTATTGACCGGCAGAACTTCGTCCGCCGCGTCTGGTATGGCAGTTTCCGCTCTTGCCAGTGCATCGGCCACGCACTGATGATTGGTCAGTGATAGATCGTTTTCCGAAAGAGGGATTGGCACACTTGTCATACTGCAGGGTGACAGCAAGGCGGGCTGCGTTCGTTTCTATCCATTCAATGAGGGCATCTCGCGCCCGCTCGAGTTCGCCCCCTTCAAATCGGCAGCAGCCTCGACAGGAACGTGTGGCTCCCACAGCTCTCGATCGGATCGACCGCTGAACCGCTCGATGATTGGATCAAAGAGCTTGCGGCGGCGTACCTCCAACTCGATCTGGCCTGCGAGAGGCTCGATGCCTGTGTGGCCGAACGCATACAGCAGATGCCCGACAGTCCAAACGTAGTCGACTATCCGTAGCGTGTGGATCGGGATCGCTCAGGCCATCGGAGGACCGAGCATCATTCAGGCGTGCGGCATGGTCGCGCACTTCGCTGCGCCGCAGATCGGTATCGATCGCTTTACCCTCATCGTACCGGCCGGTCGTTGTTTCCCCCTGCCAAGGGTGGCTTAACGCCAAATCCACACCGGCACGAATTGGGAACCAGATTGTTACCTTCTAAGCGGTAGCGCTACCAAATGTGGTGTCAGGCACGCTTTCTGATGCGATGGCACTGGATGAAAACTCGCCGCAGGCGGCTCCGCTGCGGCACCGTCAGCTCCGATCAGGCTTGAATTTCATCCCTAATAACGCTGCTCACGATTGCCGTTTTCTGCCGTCGTTTCAAGGATCCATCATCTGGTGCCGACGCGGAGGGTCGAACTCCGGACCTACTGATTACGAATCAGTTGCTCTACCACTGAGCTACGTCGGCATCCTGGACGGCCGGCGGCATATATCCCCCGCGGCCCCACCCCGCAACCACCGCCTCACGCTGCCCGCGCTTGACCGCCGCCGGCACCAGCCGCCCCGTGGGCGACGCCGCACGCGCCGCGGTGTCCTGACCCGGCCTGCGGTCGACTACGAGCGCAGTGCTCTGCCGCGCGAGCACGCGACCGCTGAGCGCCAACCGCCGCTCGCCGCCGCCGAAGCGCCCGCCGATCGACGCGTGAGACTGCTGGAACGGCTCCCCGGCGTCCCGCCGTTGCTGGCGGGATCATCCCGAACCCGGTGCGGGGTACCGCAACCGACACCCCATCTGTGCGGTCCTCGATCTCCATCGACACCGTGCCGCCCGACGGCGGCAACTTCACCGCATTGCTCAACAAGATTGAGCAGCACCAGCATCACCGCACACCGATCGACGCACGACGCGACCTTGGTGAGCGCGGTGTTCACCGCCAGGTGCAGGCCGCTCTCTCGCACGCGTGCACCCGTCGGTCCGGGGAATTTCGCGCCGTGCCTCGAGTTCGATCGTCCCGTCGGTGAGCTCGAAGCGGTCCGCCTCGATCTTCGACAACTCGCCGATATCGTTGAGGACCGCCAGCAAATGCTAGCCGCCCGTGGTGATCGCCTGGCATATTCGACAGGT
>JASHVB010000094.1 GCA_030039695.1 Acetobacteraceae bacterium | reverse complement strand
CCCAGGACATCCGCACGCCGACGGCGGAAGGTCCGCTCGGCGGCGGGATTGAACTCCACGATCCGGCCGGCTCCGTCGATGGTGATAATGCAATCGATCGCGACCTCGACGATCGCTGCGCTCAGTGCCTCGCTGACACTCCGCGCCGCAGACTGTTCGGCGAGGTTCTGCTCGGTCTGACGCAGATCGGTCAGATCACGAGTGAAGACGAAGTATGCCTCCACCTCGCCTGCGGTGCTACACAACGGGGCGATTGTGCGACTTACGAAACGTCGCCCCGCAGGATACTCGATCCAACCAAGCCACTCCGTTGCCTCGCCCGCGAGGGCGCGCTCGACCCACGGACGCAGGTCCCCAAAGAGTTTCTCGCCGAACAGCTCGGCGGCGGTAGAACCGAGGACCGCGTCTGCCGGCTTGCCAAAGAACCGGCTTAACTCCGTGTTGACATACAAATAGCGCTGCATGCGATCGAGCGCTGCAACACGAACCGGCAGGCTGTCGAATACTTGGCGGACTTGTTCCCAACCGATGCTCTGCAGCAGAGAATGGCCCGCTGGCGTCATGGCTTGCTCGGCACGAATATTTGGCCGCCACTACGAACTGCGCGGATCATCTGGGGATTTGCGGCATCGGCCTCGATCTTGCTGCGGCCTCGGGCGACACCAACGTCGAGGCCATGATCGAATGGTTTGGAGGCGTGGCCATGGACCAGGTCGAGAACCCTCTTGCAGTTTGGCGCCTGGTTCGGGTTGCGCACAAATACCAGGAGTTGGTCGGGCTCGTCATCGACCCTGTCGACGCAAATCTGAACCATCATGCCATGACCTCCTGCCACCCACTCAGGCCATTGAGTCAATGTCGGCCATCTCGTGCTGTCCCGCAAGAGGATGATGAAATGGTGTCATCGTTTGAATTTGGCGGAGCACCATGGCACCGCTTGCAACGCCATTGCTAGGAAACTACCCGAAACCGCCTGGCAATGTCTTTCGGAGTCAATTCAATTGGCTAAGCGGTGGGACGGGCGATCTTGCCGACGACGAACCATCACAGCGAGGAATAGCCGAATTACTTCCCATAAGTCCTGAAGGTCAACAAGCAACGAGGCAATTTGGCGGCGGACAAGTGACGGCTGACCACGTCCTATTGCTGTGAGGAAAGTCATCATGTGTTGTTCGCGTACAATCGAGCGTGGGGGGGTGTCCATTGAGCGGCTCCAAACACAGAAATCCGTCACGGCGGTAGCGGGGCAGTTTTCAACACGCCCATTCGTCACTCGGTTATCGCGCGACAAAACAGAGGTGCGGTTCGCGGCCTCGGCCTGCCGCACGGGAAACATACCACAGGAGTTGACTGTACTAGTTTGGAAGTGGACTATCGGCCTGATAAACTGATGATCACGATCCGGTCCGTCAGGCGAATGTCGTCTTCACGAAATGATTATAGTTCGCAACGGATGGTCGACTATTCCGTAGCCTGTAGTCTCCGAAATAAATATGACCACTCGTATCGCGAAGCACTGCGGGCCCTTTCAGGATAATACGATGACTGAGCAATTCAGGTTCGCCGCGCGAATTCGCGTCTACACAGGCGGAATGAGTCTACTTGTTACGAAGCAGGTCTGCTCATCAGGGAACAGCGATCATGCTGGTAACATTTGTGGAGTTAGCCTGGGACGAGTTCGCGCATTTGGAGAAGCCGCTAGCCGCGCACGGGCACGGCATTCCAGAGCGAGCCGCCGCCACACAAAGATGGCGGTGACGGCGCGGCCCGGAGCAAGAAAGGTGCTTGCTTGCGCGTACAAATGGACCAATACTTACACAAGAGGCTTCCTGATGGGCAGGGACTGTGCCGTGCTGATGTGTGATGTTAGCATGTCCGGCGAAGATGGCCTTACCATTTGCCGTCGAGTCCGTGCTCGCGGCGACGGACCCATTCTAATGCTGACGGCCGCTCGCGATAGAGTCGAGCGAGTAGTCGAGCTGGAACGAGACGCCAATGATTACCTGATGAAGGCCTTTGACCAACGCGAGTTGCGCGTTCGCATTCAGGCAGTATCGCGCCGGATCGGTCGAATGCGGGAGTCCCAACCGCAGCAGGTTTCCTCCCGAGCTGAGCATGTGCACTTTGGCGGTCTGCTGTTTGATCCCCATGCGCCCGGCCTGTCGCCACCGGACAGCACAGAGCTGCGAATCACCGCCAGGCCATCTGAACTGCGTGCGGCGTCCACACGTAGCCCAAACAGGTTGCCAAGCCCCGAGAAGCTTCTCGACGCGGCGGGTAGCCACGACTCCGAACGACCTGATCGTAGCATCGATGTTGGTGTCGCCCGAGACCGCAGCAAGATCGAGGCCGATGCCGCAAATCCCCAGATGATCCGCGCAGTTCGTAGTGGCGGCCAAATATTCGTGCCGAGCAAGCCATGACGCCAGCGGGCCATCTGCTGCTGCAGAGCATCGGTTGGGCACAAGTCCGGCAGGTATTCGACAGCTTGCCGGTCCGCGTGGCCTTGCAGGATCGTGAGTACCGCTTCCTCTATGTCAATACCGAGTGGAGCAGGTTCCATGGCAAGCCGGCGGATACGGTTCTCGGTGCCACCGTTGCCGAGGTGCACGGCGAGGACCTCTTTGCGACCTTGCGTCCCTGGGCCGACCGCGCCCTCGCGGGCGCGGCAGGGGAGTGGGGCGGCTGGCTCGACCTTCGCGCGGGGCGGCGTTACGTGTGGCGTACCTTTGCTCCGCTGCGCGACACTGGCGGTGCGATAGAGGCATACCTCGTCTTCACTCGCGATGTGACCGATCTGCGTCAGACCGAGCAGAACCTCGCCGAACAGTCTGCGGCGCGGAGTGTCAGCGAGGCACTGAGCGCAGCGATCGTCGAGGTCGCGATCGATTGCATTATCACCATCGACGGAGCCGGCCGGATCGTGGAGTTCAATCCCGCCGCCGAGCGGACCTTCCGCCGTCGGCGTGCGGATGTCCTGGGACAG
>JASHVB010000777.1 GCA_030039695.1 Acetobacteraceae bacterium | reverse complement strand
CTGGCTTTCGTCGAGAACGGCGGCTATGCGCTGTCCTCCTATGACCGCTGGCGCAAACTGTTCCGTGACAGCGAAGGCCGAGTACACGTGCGCAGCGATCGTGTTGCAACACAGCACCGCATGAACATCGGCACGATCGTCGAGGCGCCGCTGCTGAAGGTTCGGCTGCTGGGCAGGCGTCGGGCGGGACCGATACTGGGTGAGATCGAGGAGACCTTCGTCAACGCGCTACGGCCCGGCGACACGTTCATGTTTGCCGGCCGACTGCTGCGCTTTCTTCGCCTGCACGAGATGATGGTCGAATGCGCAGAGGGCAGCGGCGGAGAGCCGATGGTGCCCGCCTACCAAGGCGGGCGCCTGCCGCTGACCACCAACCTGGCCGATCGCATACGCGGGCTGCTGCACGATCGGAGCAGTTGGACCACGTTGCCTGGCCAAGTGCATGAGTGGCTGCGCCTGCAGCGCGCGAAGTCGCGGCTCCCGGGGCGCAATGATCTGCTGGTGGAAACGTTCCCTCGCGGCGATTGCTGGTATCTGGTCGCGTATTGCTTCGAGGGTCGCAATGCACACCAAACACTGGGAATGCTGATCACGCGGCGGATGGAGCGTGCGGGTTTTGCACCGCGCGGCTTCGTCGCAACCGACTATGTTCTCGGCGTCTGGTCGGCGCACCGACCAATGAACGTCGCATCTTTGTTCGAGCAGGATATGCTCGGCGACGACTTAGAAGCGTGGATGGCCGAGAGTTCGATGTTGCGGCGAACATTCCGCAATGTCGCCGTGGTGGCTGGACTGATCGACCGACACATTCCTGGCGCCGAGAAGTCGCGCAAACAGGTTACCGTGAACACGGATCTGATCTATGATGTGCTGCGCAAGCATCAGCCCGATCATGTGCTTTTGCGTGCGACCCGCGCCGATGCCGCGAGCGGGCTGATCGACCTGACACGTGTCGCAGGCATGCTGGCGCGGGTGAAGGGGCACGTGGTGCACATGGCGCTCTCGCGGGTGTCGCCCCTGGCGGTGCCGGTGCTGCTGGAGATCGGTCGCGAAAGCGTGCGATCGGCGGACGACGAGGAGCGGTTGCTGGCCGAAGCGGAGGCTGTCATCGCCGAGGCCACGGGCGAGATCTCGGTTGCGCCACAGAAGGCGGTAGGGAACCGGTTGGGGCGGCGGCAGGGGCTGTTGTTGTGATCCGCTGTCGGCGCCGTTCGCCTTGCGGGAACGACCACAGCGCCGGGCGCGGCGTCACAGATCGATCCACGACAAATGCCCGCCCTTGCCGGCGCCGGTGTCGAGGAATACCGCCGTGCCTCCGCCCGCGCCGCGCCGCACATAAGGCCGTCCGTCAGTGCTGCGCTGGTCGTGACCGCAATACACCGTCAGCCCAGCAGGAATGCGATCCACCCAGCGCAGGCTCCGCTCGGGATAACCGTCCGGCTGCATGCGCCCGGTCGGCTCGCCGTACAGTGCGCGTGACACCGCCCCGTGCGGCCGGTCCAGCCCCTGTTCTGGGGCCACATGATCCAGCATGTCGGTGTGGAAACCGCCGTGCACGAACACGGCGTTGCCGTGTCGCAGCCAAGCCGGCGCTCGGGCTACCTCGGCCACCACGCGTTCGCGCAGGGTGGCGTCGAGCTGCGCCGCCGTCGCTTCGACAATCGGCTCGGTCCGAACCAGATGGCCGGCCACGAGGCGCGCTAACTTCAGGTCGTGGTTGCCGAGCAAGAACATGCCGCGGCCCTCGTCGATCAGCCGGAACATCAGACGCAACACACCGGCGCTGTCCGGGCCGTGATCCGTCAGGTCACCAAGCTGAAGGACGAACCGCTCGGTCGCAGCAGCGTAGGCAAAGGCGCTGGCGTCGCCGTGCACATCGCCAACCACGCGGATGGCGGCACCTTGGGGAATCGATCGCGTCAACATTTTGCTGCGATCATCTAGCGGCGCTGCAGCCCGCCCGCCAACCAACAGGCCGCGATCCTTTCTTATCTGATGAGGCGGTCGGCGCTACGGGGACGCGGGACGGGGGCGTGGGATAGCGGTCCATGCACGAGCTGAGCCTCGCCACCGCGGTTGTCGGAATTTGCGCAGAGCGAGCCGGCGGTGCACGCATCCTCCGCGTCCGTGTGGAGGTAGGACGACTCGCTGCGGTGGTGCCGGAGGCACTCAGCTTCTGCTTCGACGTCTGCGCCAAGGGCACCGCTGCGGAGGGCGCCGAACTGGAAATCCTGCAAACGCCCGGCCACGGCGTCTGTGAGAATTGCGGTGCCAAGGTGGAGCTGGACTCGCCCGTTGGCCGTTGCGATTGCGGCGGCACCCTGCGCATCATCTCAGGCGACGAGCTGCGCGTGAAGGACATGGAGATCGCGTGATGTGCACGACCTGCGGCTGCGACTCGGATGTGGTGACCATCAACGGCACAGAGTCGCATACGCACGATCCTGGACACCATCACCATGATCGCGCCGCAGCGGCCGCCGGCCCGCGGACCGTGAGGCTGGAACAGGATATACTGGCCAAGAACCAGCTGTTCGCAGAAAGGAATCGCGGGTGGTTCATCGGGCGCGAGGTGTTCGCGGTCAACATGATGAGTTCGCCCGGCGCAGGGAAGACCAGCATCCTGGAACGCACCGTTCTTGATCTGCGCGGCCGGCTGGCGCTGAGCGTGCTGGAGGGCGACCAGGCGACGACCGCCGATGCAGACCGCATCCGTGCCACCGGTGCCGCCGTCGTGCAGATCAACACAGGTACTGGCTGTCACTTGGACGCGCACATGGTGGCACACGGCGTGGAGCACCTGAAGCCACGGCGCTGCTCGCTGCTGCTGATCGAGAACGTCGGTAATCTGGTGTGTCCCGCGATGTTCGACCTTGGCGAGCAAGCCCGGGTGGTCGTCGTGTCCGTGACCGAGGGCGACGACAAGCCGCTGAAATACCCCCACATGTTCCGCACCGGCGAAATGCTGCTGGTCAATAAGATAGATCTGCTTCCCTACGTCCGGTTCAACGTGCAGCACTGCATCGATCATGCACGGCGGATCAATCCCGCGATGGAGGTGCTGCTGGTATCGGCAGAGACGGGCGAGGGGATGAGCGCTTGGTACGATTGGCTAGTGGCAAGACGTGCACGGGGTGGCGCAGCAGCCGTCCAGGGCTGAGCTGGACGCAACATCGTTTGTCAGCGCTCAACCCGGTCGGGCGACCCATGACTGTCCTTGTCGCGTACCCCAGAGTTGCGGATGGCAGGCACGCGGCCGGCCATGCCGGTTTTGGTCGTTGCACGGCTTACATCGTGCGATGACGCCACCACGCCGTATCAACCCTTCTTGTCATGACGGCCGCTGCCACCGTCGTCGTCTGGTCGTCGGCATGGAAGGCATTCGGGCATCGTCCTGCACTACCGGGCCTCGCTTTGCTCGCGTGGGTGTTCGGCCTGCGCCATGGCGTCGATGCCGACCATATCGCGGCGATTGACAATGCCGCACCACTCAACCGGGGAGGTTTGCCGGCACGCCTGCAGGGACCGGTGCTACGCGGAGTGCGCCGAAGCTGGCACATGTATCCGGTCGGTCTGTTGTTAGGTCTCTGCTTCGATACTGCGACGGACGTTGGCGTGCTGCGCATTTCAGCGAGGCAATCGGCGCAGGGACTCTCGCCCCTCTGCATCCTTGTGTTTCCGGCGCTGTTTACAGCCGGCATGAGTTTTATCGACGCTGCGGACGGCGTGCTGAGGCAAGGCGCTTATCATGGGCGTTGATCGATCCGCTGCGGCGACTGTGGGACAATTTGACGATTCCCGCGCCGTCCGTCCTGGTGGAACTGGTCATCGGGCTGGTGGAAGCGCTCGTGCTGATCGGCGGAACACTGGACCGCACAGCGGGATTTGGCCCGTCATGGCTGCGATGAACGATAGCATGGGGCGGATGGGGTTTCTGGTCATTGTGCCGCTCGTCCCGGTGTGGGGGGATCAGTCGTGGGGTACCGGTGCTTGGCAGCCGCGCCCGCGGCGAGCGAGAGCCGAGGCAGAGTGCCATAGACCCGCGAGGCGCCGTGCACCGGCGCTTAATCGCGCTCGCGCACTCACCGCGGATGCTCCGCCAGATCCCGCCCAGCCCCAGCGTGCTGATCAGGCGTCGGATGGGCATCGCCTGGCTCATCGCCGCTCCGTCAAACCAACTGGTGCCTGGCGTTGCCCCGTGCCGCTGGCCAGGGGCGTCGTTATCCAGCGGGGTTGTGCAACCGCGGCGCGTAGCCGCCCCTTGCGCCCCCTGCGCCTGGGGTGCATTTGTGCGCCGCCACAGTGGTCGGCGTGTGGGCGACGCATGCCCAGGCCCCGAAAGAACGAAGGACGGTGAACAGATGCGCCTTGCGGTCCTGAAGGAGCGGCGCGCCTCCGAGACGCGCGTGGCAGCGACCCCAGAAACCGTGAAGCGCCTGATCGGTCTTGGCCTGACCGTCGCGGTCGAGGCCGGCGCAGGCACAGGCGCGTCTATCCCGGACGCCGACTTTGCCGCCGCTGGCGCTGAGGTTGCAGCTGATGCCGCCGCGGCACTGGCCGATGCCGGCATTGTTTTCGGTGTCCAGGTTCCGCTGCCCGAGCAAATCGCACAGATCCCGCGCGGCGCGCTGCTGGTCTGCACCGCAAACGCCTTCGCGAATCCCGACCTGATGCCGGCGTTGGCCAATTCCGGCATCGACGCTGTGGCGATGGAGCTGCTGCCACGCATCACCCGCGCCCAGTCGATGGATGTGCTGTCCAGTCAGGCGAACCTCGCCGGATACCGCGCGGTGATCGAAGCCTCCGCTGCCTTTCGCCGCGGCTTTCCGATGATGATGACTGCCGCCGGCACCGTGCCGCCTGCGAGGGTGTTCGTGATCGGTGCCGGCGTCGCCGGGTTGCAGGCGATCGCCACGGCGCGGCGCCTCGGCGCCATCGTTTCCGCCACTGATGTGCGTCCGGCGGCAAAGGAGGAGATCAAGTCGCTCGGCGCCACGTTCGTCGGGGTCGAAGACGCGGAAACCGCCTCGCAGACCGGTGCCTATGCCCGCGAGATGAGCGAGGCGTTCCGCCGCAAGCAGGCTGAGCTGATGAGCGGCACCGTGTCGAAAAACGATGTCATCGTCTGCACCGCGCTGGTGATGGGTCGGCGCGCGCCGGTCATCGTCACCCAAGCCATGGTGGATGCCATGCGTCCCGGGAGCGTCATCGTCGACCTGGCGTCGGACGCTGGCGGCAATTGCGAGGCGACCAGGCCCGGTGAGAGTGTCACCACAACGAACGGCGTCACAATCCTGGGCTGGTTTAATTGGCCGGGCCGCATCCCGGTCGCCGCCTCGTCACTGTATGCACGCAATCTCCTGACCTTCCTGACCACGTTCTGGGACAAGGATGCGAAGGCGCCGAAGCTGCCGCCCGACGACGAGATCGTCAAAGGCGTCATGCTGACCCGCGGCGGCGCCGTCGTGCATCCGAACTTCTTGCCGTCTCAGGCCGCCTGATCCACCGGAGAACCACCCATGAACCCGAACCAGTTGGCCGACGAAGCCTCGCGGCTCGCCGAAAGTGCCAACGAGCTTGCTGCGCACGCGCATGCGCTCTCGACAAGCGTTGCCGCCGTGGCTCCCGTGGTCGAGCCGATCGTCTACCTGTTCGCCATCTTCCTGATGGCATGCTTCGTTGGCTACTACGTGGTGTGGAACGTCACGCCCGCGCTGCACTCGCCGTTGCTAGCGGTGACCAACGCGATTTCCTCGGTCATCGTGGTCGGCGCCATGATGGCGACGGGGCTCGGCACCAATCCCTGGGCGGTCGCCTTCGGCTTCATCGCGGTGACGGTGGCCAGCGTGAACATCTTCGGCGGCTTCCTGGTGACCCACCGGATGCTGGCGATGTTCAAGCGCCGCGAGAAATAGGGCCGCATCGTTATGTCCGCCAGCGTCACCACATTCTGCTATCTCATCGCCGCCGTCTTGTTCATCCTCGCGCTGCGCGGCCTGTCGCATCCAGAGACCGCGCGCGCCGGCAACCGCTATGGCATGACCGGCATGGCCGTAGCGGTGGTCGTGACGCTGCTGCAGCACGGCATGAGCGGCGTCGGCTACGGCCTGATCTTCATCGGCATTGTCATCGGCGGATCGATCGGCAGCTTCATCGCCTATCGCATCCAAATGACGGCGCTGCCACAGCTTGTCGCTGCGTTCCACTCGCTGGTGGGACTCGCCGCGGTGTTCGTCGCCGCCTCGGCGCTGAACGCACCGGAGGCGTTCCGCATTGGTACGCCGCATCACCTCTTCACCGAAAGCCTGTGCGAGATGTCGATCGGTCTGGCGATCGGCGCCATCACCTTCTCTGGCTCGGTGATCGCGTTCAGCAAGCTGCAAGGCATCATGAGCGGCGCGCCGGTCATTTTCAGCGGACAGCACAAGCTGAACCTAGTGCTGGGGATCGTCTTGCTTGTGCTGCTCGTGGCGTTCGTTGCCACGGGCGGTGACCAGATCATTTTCTGGATCATCGCCATACTGGCGTTCGCGATCGGCTTCCTGATCATCATCCCGATCGGTGGCGCCGACATGCCGGTGGTGATCTCGATGCTTAACAGTTACTCGGGCTGGGCGGCGGCGGGGATTGGGTTCACCGTAGAGAATATGGGGCTGATCATCACCGGGTCGCTGGTGGGATCGTCCGGCGCAATTCTGTCCTACATTATGTGCAGGGGTATGAACCGCAGCATCATCAACGTGCTGCTGGGCGGTTTCGGTGGTGAAGTCGTGGGCGCAGCTGGCGGACCAGCCGGCGAGCGCACAGTCAAGAGCGGCAATGCCGACGACGCGGCGTTTATCATGAAGAACGCAACCAAAGTAATCATCGTGCCCGGCTACGGTATGGCGGTGGCACAAGCGCAGCATGCGCTGCGCGAGATGGCGGATACGCTGAAGAGGGAGGGCGTCGAGGTGAAATACGCCATTCACCCCGTCGCCGGTCGCATGCCCGGGCACATGAATGTGCTGCTGGCGGAGGCCAACGTTCCGTACGATGAGGTGTTCGAGCTCGAGGAGATCAACAACGAGTTCTCCACCGCCGACGTGGCGTATGTGATCGGCGCCAACGACGTGACCAACCCCGCGGCGAAGACAGACCCAAAATCGCCTATCTACGGTATGCCGATATTGGATGTGGAAAAGGCGAGGACAGTGCTGTTCGTGAAACGGTCGATGGCCTCGGGTTACGCCGGCGTCGATAACGAGCTGTTCTTCCGGCCCAACACCATGATGCTATTCGGAGACGCGAAGAAGATGACCGAGGAGATCGTACAGGCGCTGGGGCGGTAGCATCGAAGCGGTCCATCGGCGCTGCCTCTGCGTAGACTCCACTGCCCTGCCCGGATGGGAACGCTGACAGCATGCCTCTGGAACTTCGTCCCAATTGTGAGGGCTGTGACCGCGATCTCCCGCCATCCTCAACGCTCGCGCGAATCTGCAGTTTCGAATGCACATTCTGCGCAGACTGCGTCGAGCAAATTTTGTACAATCTTCGTCCGAACTGTGGCGGTGGACTTGTCCCTCGGCCCGTTCGTCCCGTGAACGAGTGGCGGCTGGGGGTGTCGCTTGCGGGGCGGCCATCTTCAACTCAGCGCGTACATCTTTCGTACAGCCTGGATGATATCGGCGCCTTCGTCGAACGGATCAGGCACATACCGCCGGAAAATCGCTGACGCCACGCGCTATCTTCTAACCAGTACCGCGTTGCGGGCACAGCTTGTTTCAGCGTCGCTGGCCAAGTCGCGTATTCGCCCGTCGCCAGCGACCGGAAAAGCCGGGTCGACAGTCCCCCCCTCTGCCGCCTGGCAGCGTGGCCCGCTAGGCCCGCCACGCCGCGACACGTCACGGAACACCAATGCTGATGCATGATGCTGCGCATTCGCTCCACACCAGCTCCAACAGGAGCCGCCTCAATTGGACCTTGGATGACCGCTGCGTCGTCCTTGACGATGGCTCAGATGGCCAGGCCGGGCATGGGATCGTCTAGGCGACGGACCTCCGCGCGGTCATGCGCCGGATCGTTCGGGTGGTGCTGTGGCCTTCCTGCAGATCGACCAGCAGAACACTGCCGCCCCAGCCCTGGACCAGATCACCCCCGACCACCTGGTCAACCGTGTAGTCGGCGCCTTTTACCAGCACATCGGGTCGCAGCAAGCGGATCAACTCCAGTGGCGTGTCCTCATCGAACAGCGTCACCAGATCAACGGGCGCCAGCGAGGCCATGACCGTCGCGCGTG
>JASHVB010000093.1 GCA_030039695.1 Acetobacteraceae bacterium | reverse complement strand
ATCCAGCAGCCGCTGCGTCAGATCGCCGAGAATGCCGGCGAGGACGGCGCGGTGATTGCCGGCAAGGTGCTGGACAAGGACGAGTACAACTGGGGCTTCGACGCGCAAACGGGCGAGTTCAAGGACCTGGTGAAGTCCGGGATCATCGACCCGACCAAGGTGGTGCGCACCGCGCTGCAAGACGCCGCTTCGGTGGCCGGCCTGCTGGTGACCACCGAAGCGATGGTGGCGGAGAAGCCAGAGAAGAAGGCTGCGCCGGCGATGCCGCCCGGTGGTGGTATGGGCGATATGGACTTCTGAGCGAGCGGACTGCGAACCTGAAGGGGGCGGGACACGGTGCCCGCCCCTCTTCGGACTTGCCGAAATCGCCGCGCCGTCCGCCAGGAACAGCTGCCGCCCTGCCTGGTTGTCGGGCGCAAGCGGGTGGGCGTGGAAACGGCCGGCATTGCTCGGACCTGCGTGGCGCTGAGCGCGTCTCGGGAACAGGTTTGGTCGTTTCTTAACCAATCGAGGCCACGTCGCGACCGAACTGACCGTCTCGCTGCCGGGCTCGCCGCAACGGGTGAGCTTCAGACGGCGCGACGTCGAGGACGTGATTGACAGCCGCTAGACGGCCCGAGCGGTCCCCTCCGTCACAATGGCATTCCCTATCAGGGCATCATCGTCGTCGTGCTGTGGTTCGCAGTATGCGTCCGTCGAGCTTCGACTTGACGGCGCGATCGGGCCTCTGATCTGAGCGGCGTTGGTATCAGCGCCGCCTGGAACATGGGGCGGCATGGCTGGCATCGTCGGCTATGGCATGAATCGTTTCGAGGGATGCAACGCGAGGGTCAGCTCGCGGTCTTTCCGCCATTCACGCGAATGATCTGCCCGGTGATGTAGCTGGCGTTGTTGGACGCCAGGAAGACGATGGCTTCGGCGATTTCCTCGGGCGCAGCCCCGCGTTTCAGGGGGACAGCAGCGAAGAACGCAGCTTTCCGATCCGGTGAACCGGTCAAGCGGTCGAGCATGGCTGTCTCCGTCGGGCCTGGCGCGACCGCGTTGACACGAACCCCGAACGACGCCGCCTCGATCGCAGCCGACTTCGTGAAGCCCTCCACGGCATGCTTACTGCCGACGTAGAGCGCCATGTTGGGCGCACCGCGTTCACCCATCGTCGAAGAAAGATTGACAATGCTGCCGGAGCCCTGGGCCTGCATGACGCGCAATTCGTGCTTCAGGCTGAGCAGCACGCCGAGAACGTTGGTGTCGAAGGCTGCTGCGTAGCTTTCGGGTGTCTGCTCGGTAATAGGGCCGGATTGCCCCTCAGAGCCGGCATTGTTGATCGCTATGTCGAGTCGGCCGAAGCGTTCGACCGTCCGATCGACAAGATTCCGCACACTCTCCTCGTAGCGAACGTCCGCCTGGATGAACTCGGCCTCGGCGCCCAGCGACCGAAGCGTGCCGACCAATGCCTCACCGGTATCGGGCCGCCGCCCGGACACAACGACACGATGGCCCAGTTTGGCGAACGCGAGGGCCGTGGCTCGGCCAATTCCCGTCAGCGCTCCGGTGATCAGGACGGTCGGTGTGCTCATGATTGTGCCCTCTGTATGCTGCAAGATTGCTACAACGTTGCAGGGCTTACGTTGCTTCACCCGGCCGACCGCGCACCAACCTGCTGGGCCGTGCAGTTAGTCGCTCATTGTCACATGGAAAAAGACTTTGTAGGCTTGGGACCATACCTCGCAGGTATGGGTCTGAAAATGGAGCTGCGCCACCTTCGATACTTCATCGCGGTTGCCGAAGCAGGCAGTCTGACTGTGGCCGCGGAAAAGCGCCTGCATACGGCCCAGCCCTCGCTGAGCCGACAAATCCGAGACCTGGAGTACGAGGTCGGTGCGCAGCTCCTTGTCCGAGGCGCGCGCGGCGTCGAACTCACCACAGCCGGCCAAGCTTTCCTGGATCACGCTCGGGCCGCATTGAGGCAGGTGGAGGCGGCTATCGAGGCTGCCCGCCGAGCAGCGGAGCCCACCAAGCCTGTCTTGGCCCTCGGGTTCCTGACGGGTCAGGAAATGGACTGGCTGCCCAAGGCCATGCGCGTATTGCGCGACGAACTCCCCAATATCGAAGTGACCGTTTCCAGCCAGTATTCACCCGATCTCGCCCAAGGTCTCCTGCGCGGAAAGCTTGACGCGGCATTCATGCGCCCGGAAGCGCAGATGCCGGATCTGCACTATCGGGTCGTGAGCGAGGAGCGGTTGATTGTCGCCTTGCCCAGCGATCATCGCCTGACATCGCAAGATGCGATTGCGCTTGAGGATATCGCGAACGAGCCATTCATCGGCATGTCGCATACCGCGCCGACGCTTCGGGCGGTCATAGACGATCACTTGGGTCAAGCCGGTGTCCGCCTCCAAGAGGTACACACGGTCGACAATCTGGCCATGGCGATGTCGCTGATCGCTTCGACCCGCGGTGTGGCGCTCCTGCCGGAATATGCAAAGAACCTCCTGCCTAGGGCGGTGACAAGCCGCCCGTTGGCGGGTCCACCGGCAAAAATCGATCTTGTCGTGGGCTATCATAGCTCAAACACCTCGGCCACCCTGCGATTGTTCTTGACGCGCCTCGACCGGATCAGGAACGACGAAACGTAACCGCGATAAGCCTCCAACGTGGGTTAGACCACGGGTCGCGTTGCCGCTTGGAGAAAAGTGGCTGACCTCTCAGCTTGGCAGGGCAGAAGGATGGACCGGCTGGCGTGCGTAGGGTCAGTCAGATAACCACGACAACGCGGTCCTCTGGATCGTGTTCGGGCGATTTCATTGCGGCTGGCGACGCCGAGCGCTGCCATCTGCTTGTCGACGGTGTCGATCGCGTCGCGCAACGCCGTGACACTCTGCTGCCACCAGCGCCTGACATCGCCCGGCTGGACCGTCGCCGCACCGTCGCCAAGCCGCACACCGGGCACGCGTTCGATCCACTCCAGCTTCATCACCCGCAATGATTCGGACCTTGCTGCTCGCTCCGTCACCTTACGAGAATCAGAATACCGCGTCGTGCATTTGGTTATCGTAACGGCATCACGAGCGTTTGCCAGCCTGGCAAATGTCGGTGTCGCTACCGAGCGCCGCATCGGGGATGCCATAGCCGCGCTGGGATCGAGCGGAAAGCTCCAGCTCCCCTGTTATCCTCATTGCTTCACCTAAGTCGTCTGGGGCTTAATCGTCATCAAGCGGCGGATTGCGCGACACGAATTCCCGCTCGCAAGCCTCCTCAACGTGTGGCTTTATATCCTCCTGCAGGTCACGGACGTAGCCATCCCTGTAAGCTGCCTTCCAGGTGAGGTGGCCTTGAGAGTTAGCGAATGTGTTCAAGTCGTCCCGACAGCACCTGACGAACGTCGTAGCATCTCCGGCAAGAACATCGTGAAAGCGTCCGCTTGAAACTCTGACCGCTGTTTCCTCTTTGCGTTCGCAAATTCCTGATTGCAATTCGTCCATTGTTCAACCACCCCATGATGGGTCGCCTGCCACGTCGCTGGACGTTTTTGACTGCCGGAGCTCTCCCATATTCGGCGGCCGCATGGCCGTCGCGTGGCCTCCGCTTCTTGCTTGCTGATGTCCAAACACTGGTCCCCTCACCCCCGGCCAACGACGATTGCGCGCCATGATTCTGGCGAAACAATGCGGCAGCTATGACTCGAGTCACACGCGGTCGGCGGTTGTGGCATCTCATCGTGCGGTCTCCCGCGCCCAGCAGTGCGGGAGCCTGCCGCCGCGTGTCACGGTGACGGCCGAGGCTCCTGCCCTGACCTTGTTACAGTGGATGGCGTCGGCAATGTGGTCGTGCGCTTGGTCCAAATGATCAAGACATAACGAACTAATCAACGATCTGTAATCTACTTCACGAAATCGATTACGACAAATCCGTATACAAAATCTGTCAGATACAATCTCTATCTATGGCCCCGCACCGGCGCGCCATGCGCCGGGATGAACCAACCGGCAGGGACCGGTTTCACTGGGTGATGAACATGAAATGGCGGCGGATCGGGATCGTCGGCGCCATATTGGCGGCGAGCGTTTTTGCCGGATGGCAGGTACTGCATGGCACGGGCGCGGCGCAGGCTGCTGGCCCGGCGCCACGGCCACAGGTGCCCGTCACGACCACGAGGACCAGGGTACAGGACGTGCCGGTCTATCTCGACGGCCTCGGCACCGTGCAGGCTTACAATATCGACGAGATCAAGGCGCAGGTGAACGGCATCCTGGTCGCGCTCCCGGTGCACGAGGGCCAGGAGGTCAAACAAGGCGATCTCGTCGCCCAGATCGACCCGACCCCGTACCGGGCCGCGCTCGATCAGGCGGTGGCGCAGCGCGCCGAGGACGCTGCGCAACTGCAAAGCGCACGGCTCGACTTGCTTCGCTATCAAAACCTTGCCAAACGCAGCTTCGCGCCAGTCCAGCAGGTGGATGACCAGCAAGCGACCGTGAACAAGCTCGCTGCGGCCGTACAACTGGACAATGCGGCGATCGAGACGGCCCAGTTCAACCTGAGCAACTGCACGATTCGAGCACCCATCAGTGGCCGTGCTGGCTTCTATCAAACCGATATCGGCAACCTCATCGAAGTCGGCAGCCAGACCGGTATCGTCTCCATTACCCAGGATAAGCCGATCTCTGTGGTCTTCACCCTGCCGGAGTCCGAGCTGGATCAGGTCCAGACGGCGATGGCGCAAGGCAAGGTGCCGGTCGAGGCAGCCAATAGCCAGGATCCCACCAAGATCCTCGGCACCGGCACGCTCCTCACGCCCAACAACACGATCAGCACGGCAACGGGTACAATCTCGCTGAAGGCCACGTTCGATAATCCGCGCGACCAACTGTGGCCCGGGCAGTTCGTCAACGCGCGTGTGCGGGTGAAGACGCTGCACGACGCCGTCACTGTGGCGACGATCGCGGTGCAACACGGGCCGGACGGGTTGTTCGTCTACGTGGTGAAACCGGATCAAACCGTGGCCCAACAAGATGTCCAGGTCGGCTACCAGGACCAGGGATTTTCCGTGGTGACCAAGGGACTGTCCGGTGACGAGACCGTCGTGCTGTCCGGCCAGTCCCGCCTGTCCCCGGGGACGCACGTGGCCGCGACCATGCAGCAATCCCCGCCCGAGGCCGCGAACACCAGCAGCGCCTCGTCCGGCTAACGGCTCTCGTTGCGGATAGCGACTACCTTGAGAGCGATCGTTGCCCGGATCGCAGCAGACTCTCTCACCCTCACTCCACCCGCCTCTACTCGAGTTTCGCCATGAGCATCTCGACACCCTTCATTCGGCGACCGATCGCCACATCCTTGCTGACGGCGGCGGTATTTCTGGCCGGCCTCGTTGCCTATCCGCTGCTGCCGGTGGCCCCCCTGCCGAACGTGCAGTTCCCGACGCTGACCGTCACCGCGCAATATCCGGGCGCCAGTCCCGAAACCATGGCCTCGACCGTCGCCACGCCGTTGGAGACGGAGTTCGGCCAGATGCTGCCCGGACTCTCACAGATGACCTCGACGAGCGTGCTGGGTACCACGCAGATCTCCCTGCAGTTCACCCTCGATACCGATATCGGCAACGCCGAGACGCTGGTGCTGGAGGCCATCAATGCCGCCGAGGGCTCGCTGCCTAAGGACATGCCCAACCCGCCCACCTTCCGGGCGATAAATCCCGCCGATGCGCCGATCATGATCCTGGCGATGCAGTCGGATCAGGCACCGATCACCGACGTGGATAATTACGCCGAGAACCTCGTGGAGCAGCAGATTTCGCAGCTTCCCGGCGTAGGCCAGGTGCTGGTTGGCGGGCAGCAGACGCCGGCCATTCGCGTTCAGGTCGATCCGGCGCGGCTGGCTTCGATGGGGCTGACGCTCGAGGATGTACGCAACGTGCTGAGCAACGTCACGGTGGACGATCCAAAGGGCAGCATCGACGGGCCACACCAGTCCTACACCATCTACGCCAACGATCAGCTCACCACCGCGAACCCATATAACAACGTCATCATTGGCTACCGCGATGGCGCGCCGATCCGTGTCCGCGACGTCGGCCGCGCGGTGTCGGCGCCGCAGAACCGTGAGCTCGCGGCCTGGACCAACGGCAAGCGATCGATCCTGCTTCTGGTGTTCAAGGAACCCAACGCCAACGTCATCACAACTGCGGACGGTGTGAAGGCCAGCCTGGAGAAGCTGCGCGCCGACATTCCTGCGAACATCCAGCTCAGTGTCGTGTCCGATCGCACGCTGACGATCCGCGCCTCGGTCGCCGACGTCGAGTTCACCCTGATGCTCGCCGTCTGCCTGGTGGTGATGGTGATCTTTCTGTTCTTACGTGACGTCTGGGCGACCGTGATCCCCAGTATCACCATCCCGGTCGCGTTGGTCGGCACCTTGGGTGCGATGTATCTCTGCGGCTTCAGCCTGGATAACCTGTCGCTAATGGGACTGACGATCGCGGTGGGATTCGTCGTGGACGACGCCATCGTGATGCTGGAAAACATTTTCCGCCATATCGAAGACGGCATGTCGCCGACGCAGGCCGCCATTCAGGGGGCCGGGGAGATCGGCTTCACCATCGTCTCGATCAGCTTCTCATTGATTGCGGTGTTCATCCCGTTGCTGCTGATGGGTGGCATCGTCGGTCGTCTGTTTCGTGAATTTGCGATCTGCGTCTC
>JASHVB010000776.1 GCA_030039695.1 Acetobacteraceae bacterium | reverse complement strand
CCGATCATCAGCCACGCTCGGCCGAAAATCTTCTCCATTTCCTCATCGTAGACGGCCTGGTCACTGAAGATGGCGCGATCGATTTTGCCTGTGGCCGGGTCGATGACGCTGTATTTCGCCGTTGTTCCCATATCGGAATCCTGTCGGTTCAACGCCGGGGCCCATGGCCCCAGATGCTGGTGGCGCTATAGTTCTGTACCGTCCATGTGCTGTCGTCGTCGATGGTGCGGCCACCCCAACCGTATTCGACGTTGAAGCCCGACGGCGACACCACGTAGAAGGAAATCATCAGATCATTCGTGTGGCGGCCCAGTCGCCCCATCTCCAGGCCACGCTGCTGTATAATGTCCAGCGCCAGGCCGACATCGTCAATCGACTCGGTTTCCAGCATGAAGTGCTGCAGCCGCTTCACCCCCGGTGCCAGCCCGGGCACCAAGGCCAGGGAATGGTGTCGCGGATTGACATGGGTGAAGGCCAGCGACGCCATCCGGCCCTCGCGTTCGACCGTGATATAATCGGACAGTTTCACGCCCAGGCCCTGCAGGTAGAAGCGCAGCGTCCGATCGATATCAGCGACCTTCAGCACGATATGGCCGAGGCCGAGTGTGTCGGCTTTGAACCGGGCGATGCCGCGCGGCGAGTGAAACGGCGCGCGATCGAGCAACGCTCCGTGGTAAACCTCGACCGCAAGTCCGTCGGGATCCGTGAAGCGTATGAGGCCGAGGACCATTCTTGCGGCAGCTTCTTCGTGGGTTGCCTCGCTCACTTCGACGCCCAGCGCACGAACCTGACGCGCGATCGTGTGCATGGCCTGCGCGTCCTTGGCTTCCCAGCCGGCGTGCAGCAGATCGTCCTCGCCGGTCGGGAAAAAGGCAAAGCGCTGGTGGTGATCGTCGACCCGGAAATAGACCTCGCCGCGCGGGCCTGTGCCGTTTTCCTGAATACCAAGGGCCGAGGAGGCAAACTCCTGCCATTTGGACAGGTCGGAGACACCGATACCCAGGTAGCCGAGCTGGGTTACCCCCGTGATGGCGGTCGGTCGTTCAGCGTCCATGATGCCTCCTTCCACGCAGCAGGCAGATCGATGAGTTGGCCTTCAGATAATCGCGCAGCGTACAGCAGAACGGCGTTTTCCGTGAACGGCCCGATCGCTCCGCCCGGTTTGCGCCGTCGAGGCTGTCGTCGCGTCGGCCCTCCGGCACACCCCGGGGTCGCTCGACGACCCCTTGTATGCGCTCCAGCCGACCATCCTGTACCCGCCGGGCGTGGGAACGCCTTGCAGACGAGGGCCGATACTTGCAGGCTTCCGTCCGGCAGCACAGCCAACAGGGAGGGCGAGGTCATGGCAGAGCAACCGTCGTCGATCTATCTCGGCCTGGCGGGAGAAACCGGGCGCGGGCGAGTGGTACAGTCCGGCCTCTATCGCATGGCCGACGGCGGCAACACATGGCAGGAACTGCAGCGCGGTCTGCCCGAGGCGCCGGCGGTGCGCGCCCTTGCCGTGCATCCGCTGCACCCCGAGCAAGTCTATGCGGGCACCCAATCTGGCCCGTATCGCAGCAACGATCGCGGCGAGCACTGGGAAAAAATCAACATTCCCGACCACGGCCTGCCGGTCTGGTCCTTTTTGTTCCATCCGGCCGATCCCGACGTGATGTTCGTCGGCTATGAGAACTGTGAAATCTATCGCAGCGACGACGGTGGCGAACGCTGGATCCGCCTGCCGGTCAGTGTGCGGTTTCCAGACATCACCACTGCGGCCGGCTCCAATCCCGCCAAACGCGTGCTGGCGCTGGATGCCAGCGTGAGCGATCCGGACTTATTGTACGCCGCGATCGAGGTCGGCGGCACGCTGCGCTCCACCGATGGCGGCGAGCATTGGGAAAATCTGAGCCACGGCCAGTACCTGAATGACGATGCGGTGGACATGCACAGCGTGCTGGCCAGTCGCTGGCGTCCCGATACCGTGTTCGGCATCGGCCGTGCCGGCATGTTCCAGAGTTTCGACGGCGGCGAGCATTGGAAGCACGTGAGGCTGGAACCGCTGAACGCCAAGGGCCAGGTCTATTGCCGCGACATTCGTGAAGTGCCCGGCAATCCGCGCAAGATCTTTGTCGCCGCCGGTGCCAATTTTCAGAGCGATACCGGCATTCTGCTGTACAGCGGCGATGGCGGCGATAGCTGGGATCGCGTCGATATGGGCGTGCAAGCGCCGCACACCATGTTCGCCTTGGCCTTCGATGAACACCGCCCGATGCTGATGTCCTGTGCAACCAACGGGGGCGAGATCTACAGCAGCCGCGACGGCGGCGAGAGCTGGACCGCGCATCCGCCGCCGCCAAGCGGCACGCAGATCTACGCGCTGGCGCGCGGCTGAATCTGGTCCGGGTTGCAGGCGCGTGGGTTTCCTGCTGTCGCCGGACCAGCTGCGCCTGAAACAACGGTGCCTCGCGCTCGCCGTGGATTTTGCCACGCGCGCGCCAGAGCATGACCGCGACGCGTCACCTGGACCCCCGCGGGAAGCCCCGGACTTCAGCGGAGGTTCATGACGGCAACGCTGGGAAACCCAGGCATGGCCGCTGGCTTCATCCAGACATCGAGCGCGCCGGGCGGGTCGACACCGATCTTTCCGCGAATTGGGACTATCGGCCGTTGGTTGAACTGCCCCCAGAGGAGGCGCGCCCTCGGCTCGCCGTGCCGCCGGTCGTCGCGGACTAAGCACGGTGACGACGGTTCGCATGATCCGCGCACTTGTCTGACGCCGCGTTGGGTTCGCCGTGGGATCGTCGGATAACGATTCCCCATTACTGTAACCCCATGTGTGGACGAAGGAGCGAGGTGACCCCAGATGTCTGATCGTATCGTCCACACGAGCGGCGCCGCCATTTCGGTCACGGAAAGCGGCACCGGTGAGCCGCCGCTGGTGTTCCTCCACTATTGGGGCGGCTCGTCACGCACCTGGCAGCCGGTGATCGAGCGGCTTCGCGGCAAGCCGCGTGCGGTTGCACTCAATCAGCGTGGGTGGGGCGGTTCGGTTGCGACAGACGGGCGATACGATCTTGCGACCATGGCCGACGACGCCCAGGCCATTGCTGCCACACTCGGGCTGGCCCGTTACGTGTTAGTCGGTCATTCGATGGGCGGGAAGGTCGCCCAAATCATCGCGGCGCGCCGCCCAGAGGGGCTCGTCGGCATGGTGCTTGTCGCCCCTGCACCGCCGACGCCGATGGCGGTGCCAGAAGAACAGCGAGCCGCTATGCTGGAATCTTATGACACCCGCCA
>JASHVB010000775.1 GCA_030039695.1 Acetobacteraceae bacterium | reverse complement strand
TATGTCCCACTTGTCTATAACGACCCGCTCTCCAGGCCCGGTCGTTACCATCCAAAAATCTGCTTCTGCATCCCCGCCGTCCTTGCTTCTCGCCGCGCCGTATATAGAGCGATGTTCGCTGAACGGCTCGAAGACCACTGTATAAGCCTTAGGGGGATCAGGATTCTCCACGTGGCCGGTGTCAGGATCCTTCAGTCGAACCAGGAGCAGGCGAAGAAACCCCCCCGAAATGTCAGCTGCGAAGGTGGATGAGGCGGTCATGGTCGCACCTGCAAATGAGCCCGCGCGAGCAGTGACGCGGCAATCCATTATGGTCTGGGCCTGAGCCGAGCCTGGCCACACCACTGAGAGGGCTGCCAGCATGGTGCCGAACCATACAGCGATGCCTCGGTTTGACCAGCGTCGCGAAAACATGGTCTGGCTGGCTATCGGATCCTCGATCCTGTTACTTATGTGACGACTGCTTTGCACCCACACAGCGGGTAAAGGCGCATACTGCCGACTCATGATTTCCTCCTGACGTCAGTCTCCAGAAGTGACGATCCTGGTGGGGTCATAATCGTGGCTATATGGGGCAGTACCGTCCAACAGTTGGTTGACGGCACGTCTCACACCGCGCTGCGATACACTTTGTTGTCAAGGGCCTCCGATGAGCTTTCCTGTTACATCGGTACGCGGCTGGCTGGGGGCTGCTGTCACGCCCGTCGCTGAGCGCATGCGCCGGGCAGCTACCCGTTCTTATCCTACGCAGCTTCGATAAGTGCCTCCTGAGAGGCTTGATCGCTTAGAATACGGGCCATTTCTAGCGGAAAATCAACGGCATGCGCACCGACTAACATCCGCCCGAACGAACCTTGCTAGCGCAAAAAAGCAATACGGGTCGGGACCATAAAGAACTCTTTGTTGTCACGCCACGACACCGATCAGCGCCGTGACGGCAAATCGCGTTCTAGCGTGGTGTGAGTTACACCACAGGTGATACCGCCGCCGGGTTTCTCGACCTACTGCGCCTGCTTGATCAGCGCATCGTATTCATCGCAGATCTTGTCCCAATCAACCGTTCCGCCGGACGTCATCGAACCCTGGTAGGATTGCATAACCGGTTGCATCTTGGCCATGAGGGCCTGGCCCTGCGAAGGGTCACTCGCCATCTTTGCCTGCACGAGTTGGTTGAGCTGGTTGGCCTTTCCCATCGCATCCTGCTGAGTGCATGCAGCATGGGCGAGTCCGGGTCCAACCGCTCCGCCGATCAGCGCAGCAGCGAATAGAGCGCGGTAAGCCTTCATCTCTGGCGTGTCCTTCTGGTCGTTCGGGAGGGGCCTGGCAAAAAGCGATGCACACAGCAAATGTTAGAAGCGCGTGGCATCTGCCATAACGTGCAGCGTCTTGCCAAGACGTTTGTCACCAGGAACTAACTCACATTTTGTTGTTTGAGTTCCAGGCAGCGACTCGATCCGGCGCTTCGGCAAGATTTCCGTGACGCTGATGTGCTTGCGTCCCACTGCCCGAGCCATACGCCATACGCATTCCCCGTGGGCGCATGAAGGACCTGGTCAGACGCGTTGAGACGTCAATCTCGCGCAAATCGTCAAGCGAGATCTGTTTCCCCAGCTCAGCAAGACGGCCACACATCATCGGTGATCACCAATCAGGCCCTTGTTCAATAACACAACTCAGCCCTCGGCCTTGCTATCCCGGTTCGGAATGGTGCACATCTTTACGTTCTTGTTCGTGGCATCGTCACTATAGTGCAGCGTAACAGTCCGGTTGCAGGACGATGATGCCCGCGACATCGAGCGATCCTTGCCGTCAGCCTGCTACCAGCTGGCTTCGGCGCCGGCGCCGCCCACGGTGGATACTGGGACGCTCTTTTGCACTCCAATGGAAGGCCAAGCCATTGAGCGGGGCGATCTATCGGCCAACCACATCGTGATATCGATCGCGGCGACGCTGTTAGGCGCTGTGAACGATAATAGCTTCGCCTGCGAGGGCGACACTGACGGCACAACGAATGCGCCGGCGGCGTCCGGGCTCCTCCAGGAGCTGATGCGCAAGCCGATTACGCAGCTTGCGGGGAAGGTGGCTCTATGGTCCAGGTTGGTTTCGACACGAGGCGCTTGGCCATCAACGTCCTCATCATCCGCAGTGGCTTACCGGCAGTTTTCGGCTCAATCATTGACCGTCGGGACCATTCTGCCTGAAGATGTGTGCCCCCGCGTCTATGCGAACTGACAGCCCGACGACTCGAATGAATGACACCAGAGGCAGTTTCACGCCAGCCGCTGGCGCAATCGAAATCAGGTTCGTCGATGGCGATGACGGGCTGGTGCCGATTCCAGTCGTCCTCTCGCAACCGAGGCTGAGCCAGCGGTTTGCAGTCGTTCAGGCCACCTATGTCAAAGGGTGGGTGGATATGTACTTCGACGAGGTGCTATGGCGAACGTTGCCGGACTTCGTCGTCATGCGTGGGGACCAAGCGACGATGATATCATACTCCTCGGGCATGACCGAGGAGCCACTTGGGCGGTTCTTGATGATTGGGGGCTGACCGATCGGCAAGACCGCGGGCCGACTGGGCGGTTGTGGTGCACAGCGATGGGGCACTCACGCTGACGATGGTGACCGAGTATTGGGTCCGTGCAGTCGGCCCTATCACCTACCACGACAGTTATACGTACTCGCTGTTTAGCGATCACACTCTAGGTGGGGAGGTCATCAACCGATCGAAAAGCGCCGCGTCTGCTCATCGTTGGCAGTTTGGTCCGCTCATCCACATTTCCAAGAACCGGACGCGTCGTTCTCAAGCAAGGCCGCGACCGTTTCCACGCCTTTCGGCGAAAATTCTCAGGTGACGACGTTCTTCGCTGAAGCAGCAAACACCAGTGGCAGGCTGAT
>JASHVB010000774.1 GCA_030039695.1 Acetobacteraceae bacterium | reverse complement strand
TCGGAGCGCTTGAAATACGGCAGCACGTCGATATAGCCCCAGCCACGATTGCCGCGCTGTGCCCAGTTGTCAAAGTCGGCACGCTGGCCGCGATTGTAGATCATGCCGTTGATGGAACTCGAGCCGCCCAGTGTTCGTCCTTGCGTCGTGGCGATCGAGCGGCCAGCGGTGCCTTCTGACGGTTCCGTCTTGAACTGCCAGGTATATTCAGGATTGTAGAGCACCTTCATAAACCCAGCGGGCACGTGAATGAAAGGATGCCGGTCGGGCGGACCACATTCAAGCACGCACACCGTCGTGCCCGCGTCTTCCGTCAAACGCGCCGCCAACACCGAGCCCGCGGCACCGCTGCCAACAATCACGTAGTCGAACGTGTCCGCGGCGTGACTGCTCGATTGCAGCGTCATATTTCCCCCTATCCACGATGCGGCATTTGCTCCACGGCCGCGGTCATCGTAATCTCGCGGCGTGGGACGTCCAGGCCAAACAGGGGTCGAACGCATGGAATACATCTGCGATGCGCCCGGTGATCGCACGTGGTTTCAGCTCGTCACAGAAGGCGAGGCGGCTGGCGAGTCCGAAGCAATGCGGCACGCCGTGGAAAAGCATTTCCGCCGCGAGCGGGAGCGTGCGGCCGAAAGTTTCCGTCCGGTGACGACGGTGTTCATTGAGCAGGACATCGGCAAGGAAGCGCACATCCGCCGCGCCATGCCGTTGTTCCTGACGTTGCGAGACGAAACTGGCGAGGCGCTGGTGACCGCGATGCTGCCACCGGGTGGCAAGCGGGACCCGGATTTCGGCTGTATCATCGTCGGACCTGGCAACAGCGATCCGTATCCGGATCACGCCGACGCGATCAAGGCGCTTGGTGCCCATTTCGGCCTGACCCTGGACCGCGCGCGCTGCTACCCGTATCGTCGATAACTGAACGAAACCAGGAGGCCGCCCATGACCACCATCGAGCAATTCGCCGCCGAGTGTCGTGACGCGCTGACAAGCCAGCCAGGCACGCCCGGCCGCGAAAAGGTCCGTGACCTGGTGCGCGAAGTGCTGCGCGAGCCGGAGTTCGTGGCGAAGTACATCCCGGAGGGCACGCCGGAGCGCAAGGTGCTGTACGAAGACCCAGACCTCGGCTTCACCGTTCTGGCGCATGGCTACACCGGCGCGAAGGGCAGCAAACCGCACGACCATGGCCCGTCCTGGGCGATTTACGGACAGGCCGCGGGCGAAACGATCATGACTGACTGGGAATGCCTCGAGCGTCCAAGCGATGGCAAGCCCGGTAAGGCGCGCCGCATCCGCGACTATGCGATGCGTCCGGGCGATGCCTACCTGTACGACATCAACGTGCTGCATTCGCCGCGCCGCGAAAGCGCGACGCGGCTGCTGCGCATCGAAGGCATCAACATGGACCGCGTGACGCGCCTGCCGTACGAGGCGGTGGAAGAAGCGAGGCTCAGCCCTGCCGCGGAATGATTTGCTCTTCCTCGATCAGATAGGTCTTGATCCGGCCGATAAACAGCGCGCCGTCATCGGTCAGCCGCTTCATTTCCGGCGAGGCGGCGGCGCGCTCGAAGGCCTCGGCATCTTCGAACCACAGCTCGGCGATGCCATCAACGTCTAGGTCGGTGTCCGGGATGTCCGGGCGTGAGCGCGTGCCGGTGATGTGCGATTGCACGTAGCGGCTGATCCCTGGCACCGCATGTGCCAGCGGCGCGTGAACCTCCACCCAGTGCTTTACGAAATGTTCATGCGTGATGCCGTCCTTGCGGGTCAGCAGGGAGAGAGTCTTAATCACGTGGCGATCCTTGCGTGGGCGCGGTCATTGCAAGGAACGCAGCGACGAAGCGATGACATTTGACCCCCCGCTATGCCGCCTCCGCCATCGTGGAGCGCTCGCACGCCACCGTGGTGCGGTGCATATCGCGCACCTCGTTTGCATCGAACGGCCGTGCGCGGTGCATGGTCGCTCGGTTGTCCCACATCACGAGGTCCCATTGCTTCCAGATGTGCGAATAGACGAACTTTCGTTGCGTCGCGTGCTCCGTCAGCTCGCGCAGGAAGGCGCGTGCTTCCGGCACCGGCCAGCCGACGATCCCGCCGGCGTGCGACGCCAGGAACAGCGACTTACGCCCTGAAGCAGGATGCTGACGCACGAGCCGCTGCTGCACGGGCGCGAAGCGGCGGACATCCTCTTCAGTGAAATCTGTGAAGCCAAGAACCCCGCGTGAATAAAGCTGCGAGTGCTCGCAGATCAGGTGATCGCACTCGGCCTTTGTCTCGTCGTCCAGCGCATCATACGCCCCGCGCATATCGGCAAATTCCGTGTTTCCACCGGCCGATGGGATCGACCGCGCCGACAGGAGAGAATACTTCGCTGGTACCGCCTTGAACGAACTGTCCGAATGCCAAAGCTGGTTGCCGAGGTTGAACAAGCGCCGCCGGTCCTCGCGCCCCAGCACCGCGTTGTTGTTGTCCAGGTTCGAGATGTCGTTGACATGCGGCGAGGCCAGCCTGCGTTCCTTGCCCCAGTTGATGTCGCCGCTCGCCAGCTCCAGCGTGCCGAAATTGCCCGAGAACTTAAGTTGTGTTTCATCGCTACAGTGCTGGTCGTGGAACACCAGCACTGCGAATTCGTCCATGCCTGCCGAGATTGCCCCCACCTCCGACGCCGACAACGGCTGGGTAATATCGACGCCGGAGACCTCGCCCGCGAAGAACGGGCGAGACACAGGATCGAGGGCGCGGATTACAATTGTCATGACATCCGCCTGCTCAGTTCACCAGCTCTGCGATGTCCATCGCCTGGCCGAAGCGGCGTGCTGGCTCCAGCGGATCTCCGTACTTACGGTGCATCGCCGTATGATAGGCCGCCGACAGCAGCAGCCTGCCGCGATCCGGATGCCGGTTGACGCCGTAATCCATCAGCATGCACTGGGCGATTTCCTGGTTGTGAGGATCGTTGCCTAACTTGGTCGCTGTCAGCGCGATGCACTGCACCAATGCGGCGCGATCGGCGCCAGTGTCGAGATAGGCCTGCGTCCAATCGGCGCTTTCCTGGCCGTTCAAAGAGCAAACCGCCGCGTCGACCCGTTCCAGCAGCTGCTTCGCGGTCAACCGATCAGCGCCCGCCGGCGCCTTAGCAGTGAACGGATGCGCCTCACCGAGTCCGCGCTGGCAGTACGCGGTCCGATTGAGGAATGACGTGGCGACGTAGAGCAGGCGCAGCCGGCGTGGATGATCGAAATTGTCCCAGAACCATCCGAGCGTGTTCAAATACTCATAGCAGTGATGCGGCATGTCGAAGTACTCACCGGCCTGAGTCTCCAGCACGACCTGCGCGCAGCCGATCTGCAACAAATCGAGGATGCGTCGCGGATTCTTGCCGCCCTTGATCAGCTTCGTCACGCAATCCAGCGCGACCATCTCATCGTCGCGGATCGTCGCGCGGATTAGCTCGGCGGCTTCCGCCGGGGTGACTTCACCGGTGTTGCGCAGCACGGCAACCTCGGGGTCGCTGACGCCGCCATACGGCACGGCATGCAGCGCTTCGCCCTCGATGTTCATCTTCACGAGGTTGCAAGCAAGTTCATAAGTGGAATACCAGCGCGGGCCCACCGCGATATCCAGCGCCCCGGCATAAACCACGTGATGCACCGCCGGGTTGTCCCAGCCGATGGCGTTGCCGATCTCCACGGTGGAACGTGCGCGATAGGCCTTGTGGCCAGTTGTGTAGGAGCGGTTGTGCAGAATTCGGTCCTGCACATCCATCAATCCGGCGAAGCACATCTCGGCCAACACTTCCTTGCGATCCGCCTTCAGCTCCATCAGGCCAAGGAACAAGCGATACGCGTCGATAACGTTGCCGCGATGTACCTGCGTCATCCAGTTGTTGAGGCGTTCCTTCAACGGCGCGTTCTCGTGCAGCGGCTCCTGATCCTGCCAATAAACCACCGGTGCCGGCGGCGCCTCGACCGATCCGAGGTTGCCACGCATGCGGGTATAGTGCCCCGGCGCTTTGTTGATCTTCTGGTTCCAGATATCCAGGCCGCTGGGGATGTACCAGATCGTCTGCGCCATCGGCAGCATCGAGAGATGACCCGGCAGCATCTTCGACAGATTGAGCGTGGCGCGCGCGCTCAGCAGGCAGTGATCGTTGTTGACGAAGTTCGGATAGCCGTCATCAATGCGTTCATGGTATGGCACATGCGTGTACGGCGCATGGATACGGACGCCCTCGGCGAGGATCTCGTTCAACGGCCGGCCGGCGCGGACCAGGTCGTAATAGACATTGCTGGCGCCGACTTGGTCGCGGGCGACGATGCGCTCCTCCAGCCTGGCGTAGAGGCTGCCTGCTTCGGCGCGTTCTCTCGAGACCTCGGTCTGCACGTCCATTTCGGTTCCTCCAAGAGCGTTGTCGGTATCTTAGGCTTGACATGCAGGGTCCGACAACCATCGTGGTCGGCGGGAGGAACGCGGTCATGTCAAATGCAACGCCCTGGATCATCAGCACGTTCGCGGGGACCGGAGCACAGGGCTGCGCGGGCGATGGCGGGCCCGCAGCAGCAGCGCTGCTGAACAATCCGTTTGATCTGGCATTCGACGCAGTCGGCAATTTGATTTTTTCCGACACATTCAACCATCGCATTCGTCGCGTTGACGCGCGAACCGGTACGATCAGCACGATCGCCGGAACCGGAGAACGCGGTTTCGCTGGAGATGATGGACCCGCGGTAGGCGCGTTGCTGAACGAGCCATATGGCGTGGTCATTGGTCGCAGCGGAACCATCTTTTTCGCCGACCGGCTGAACCGCCGCGTGCGGCAGATCGATCCGTCCGGGAAGATGGTGACGTTCGCCGGCGATGGATCTGGTCAATACAGCGGCGATGAGGGAGCGGCGGCATCGGCCGGCCTCGCGGAGCCGAACGGCCTCGCGCTCGATCCCGACGAAACGCACTTGTTCATCGCCGACGTCGCCGATCATCGGGTTCGGGTTGTCGAACTGGCTTCGGGCCTGATCAGCACCTTTGCCGGAACAGGCGAGGCCCAACATAGCGGCGATGGCGGACCGGCTACACGGGCCGGCATTTTTGGCGCACGCGCCGTGGCGTTCTCGCCGGATGGTTCTCTCTATGTGATGGAGCGCCAGGGTAGTAGCATCCGTCGCGTGCGCAACGGCATCGTCGAGACGGTCGCCGGCACCGGCGCACGCGGCTATTCCGGTGATGGCAACGATGCGAAACTCGCCGTGTTCAACGCTCCAAAGGAAATGGCAGTCGATCGAAGCGGCAATGTGTTCGTCGTGGACACGGAAAATCACGCGATCCGGTTGATCGACGCTGCCAACTGGATCGTGACGACGATTGCCGGAACAGGGACCGCTGGAGCGGGTGGCGATGGCGGTCCAGCGGGCCAGGCCGGGCTGGCGCGGCCGCACGGCGCGGCTGTCGGACCGGATGGCGCCGTCTATATCGGGGACAGCGAAAACCACCGCATCCGCAGGCTTATACGTCGCGCCTGACCAACGGCTACGCCACGAGTCGCTGCGGCGGCGCCCGGAACATGTCGAGCTTTCCCCGGCAGAAGGCCGGAAGATCAGCCGGCTTGCGCGATGTCACCAGCGTATCGTTACGGACCACCTCCTGGTCGTCCGCCTCCGCGCCGGCGTTGTGCAGGTCGGTCTGCAGCGACGGCCGGGACGTCATCCGGCGCGAGCGCACGCCGTTCGCTTCGATCGGCGTCCAAGGACCGAGGCAGATCGCCGCGATCGGATTGCGGGGCATCGGCGAAATGTTTCACGAACGCCACGGGCTTCGGTTTCGCGCGCAGCCCGCTCGGAGTGACCAAGCCGTTATACCAACCGCCCGAAGGACTGACTCTTCGACGCCACGTTACCCAACTGATAATGCGAGGCTCTTCAGCCCGTGCGAGAGTCGGTTTTTGGGGCGGTTGGTATTAGCCAGAACAAGCGCGTCGAACCCATCCGACTTCGCGCTGACAAGGTCGTAATCAACCGCCACCATGTGGCCTTTGTCTTGGTGGTTCATGCCCGGGATCTCGGCCGATTTAGGCGCGACCACCGCAGCGATGGCGTTCACCTGCCTCAGTGCCGTGACCAGTTGGGTCAGTTCAATTTGCTCGACCCCCGTGCATGGCAAGGCCAGCAACTTTGCAACCCGTCCGGTCCGGCGTGTTGTGATCTCCCGGTGGCGGCAAATGCTGAGTCAATGGACGGCCACGATTCGGGTTTCAGCGCGAACCGCACCATCGTGTCTCGCCGGTTTCAGCAGGACTCGGCAGTCGCGGGTGGGGGGCGAACCGCACCGCGCCATGGTGTGCTCCGCCCCTGACATCTGTCGCTTCGCTCCGCGACCTCTCCCTGGGCGCGGAGCGGGGTAGGTTTCAAGCTGGCCGCAGCACGATCCTCTCCTTGGCCGCCGCTTCGACTGCCTCGCGTGAGAATACCATCGGCACGTATTCCCCGCGCGCCCACAGCGGCGCAAGGTCATCGTAATGCCGCGAGCGCGGATCGCCTGACTGGCCCGGCGTGTTGATCACCCGTGCCGCATCCCAGTCCCCTACATCCATCACCACGCGGAACGATGCGCCGACCGTGGCGCGAAAATCGGTCGTTCGGTAGGTCGTATTCATGGGCGTGGACCCGGAGCCGCCGATCGCCAACGGCCCCACGTCGCGTATTTCCGGCACGCCGGCGACGCGCGACAGCGGGTGCGCAAAATAGCCGTGGTGCAGATGACCCCAGCGCCATTTCGCCGGATCGGCGCCCAGCAGCTCACGGCACATCGCGCAGGCCGCCTCCAACGTCTCCGCCAACAGGACGTCCCGCCGGGCAGGGTCCGCGTTCTCCAGTGTCGCCAGCAGCGTTTCGTTGTCGCCCGGCGATAGCAGTGCATGCAGCCCGGGGTCGTGCGCGCGGTCGCGGATCACCGCCGGTTTCAAATGCTTCACCCACCAGATTTCGAACAACGCAGCCGCCGCGGAGTTGGCAAGCAGCCGATGGTCCCATTCGCGCAGTAGCGGCACCATCCTCGCGAGGTCGCCGGAAAGGTTGCCGACCTTGCTGAGCAGCCGGCCGAGGCGTTCCGCCGGGATCGACAGCACGTCGCATTGTAGTGCCATGGAATCCCTCAGAGTGTGCCGCCGCTGTGCGCTGAGTACAGCATGCACACGCCTGGATCGCGAGTGCTCCGCCCATTCGAACCCCAGCCTGCGTTCCTGCCACGGATAGTCGCGCGGCATATTCTGTTCGTTTGCTGTCGCAACGAAGCCGCGCGGCGGATCGATGACGCACGGCAGATCTTCCGGGCTGTGAAAGCCGTTCCATTCATAGCGTCCGTCGCCTGGCACCGGCAGTAACCCATCCCAGTTCGGCCGCCGCGGCGCCTTGCCGACCGCGAACCACGCGATCTGGCCGGTGACATCGGCGGCGATCATGTTGACCGTCGGGGCCGACCAGGCGCCCAGCGCCTTGGCGAAGGCCGAAACGGACCGGGCCGTCATGTAGGCAAGACGGCCCATGTACGCCGACGTGCCTGGTTCAAACCACACCGATCGCACGGCGAACGCGCGCCGCTTTCCGTGGTCTACATAAACGACTGGGCCGTGCCGGGTGAATCTCAGCGTCACAAGCTGATCAGGCATGCCGCGCACGTGGATCGTCTCCTGTACGACGCGCATGCTCTCCCAGCCGCCGAGATAGCGATACTGGTCCGGATCGGCCGGATTGGTTTCATAGACGTAAAGATCCTCCTGATCCATCGGGAAGATGGTCAGGCCGAACGCCATCCGGTCGTTGTGGCCGATGAACACGCCCGGGGTTGGCGGCTCGGCGGCACCGATCACGTCAAGTCCAGGACAGGTCAGATGCACGACAGAGCGAACCGAGGGCATGGTGTATGTACGGTGCGGGTCGCTCGCCAGGATCGGTCGGCCCGTGGCCGTGCGTGATCCGGCGATCACCCAGTTGTTGGAACCCTCCGAGCCTGCCGCCAGCTTCACCTCATCGTAGTCATTCACCTTGGTCCAGCGCCACGCATCCTCCGGCTTGGCGGCGAGCCGCTCGGGACTGATGTCCGGCTGGACGGTAGCAAGCCAGTACACATCGAGCACGTCAGGTGAAATGTCGGAGGGGCTGAGGCCTTCAGGAATACGCACCGTCCATTCCGGCTCGATTGAGCGGCGTACGCGGTCGGTCTCCACATCGGCACGCGCCGCAACCTGCGCTCGGATCGCTTCCGATTCGACGTTGCGACACAGCGCGTGGCTGCGGATGCGCACCACGTCCTCCGCCGACCAGCGCGCGGGCTTGATGTCCATCGCGGCGAATTCCGGAGACAGCAGCGACGGATCGTTCTCGGCCAGCGCGATGAACGCGTTGATACCGGCGGCAAAGGCCGCGCAGATCGCATGCGCGTCTGGGTTGGCGTATGCGGCCCACTCCGCGTCCATGTCGCCGCGGTACAGGAACAAACGTGCAGCACGGTCCTGCGCCAGGAAGCCCGCGCCGTAATCGGCCGCCATCAGGCCAAGGCCGCGCTTGCGCCACAGATCGATCTGGAACAAGCGGTCACGCGCGACGTTGAAGCCCTGGGCGAAGAACACGTCGTGCTGCGACTGGGCACGGATGTGCGGAATGCCCCATTGATCCACCACGATCTCCGCCTGGCGTTCCAGGCCTGCGACCGAGAATTCCGTCGTCATCATCGAGGCCTTTCCGTGTGCAGCGGCTGGAACCTTCCCACGCGATAGGGGCTCAGGTCGATCTCTGGGGCGGGGCCGCCGACCAGTGCCGCGACCAGCCGGCCGGTGATCGCGGACAGCGTGAGGCCGAGATGCTGATGGCCGAACGCATAGACAACGTGCGGCGTGCGCGGCGAGGTGCCGATCACCGGCAGCGAATCCGGCGTAGACGGACGATAGCCCATCCACTCCCGTGTTACCTTATCCGACAGTCCCGGCAGCATCTGCTGCGCGTGTGGCAACAGGCGGCGGATACGAGAAAAGTCGGGCGGCGCATCGAGACCTCCCAGCTCCACGCCGCTGGTCAGCCGCACGCCGTCCTGCATCGGCGCCAGCACGAAACCCTTTTCCGGGAATACAACGGGGCGACGCAGTTCTGTGGGACTGTCGATGTTCAAGTGATAGCCGCGCTCGGTATCCAGCAGCACGTGGTCGCCAAGCTGCCCGGCGAGTTGCTTGGACCATGCACCGGCGGCGATCACCCCAGCATCGAAAGCCAGGAACCCTCGTTCGCAATCCAGTTCGATGCCGCCGTCTGTCGGCCTAACGCCACGGACGCGATCCTGCACGACGGTTCCACCAAGCCGGACGAAATGGGCGACGTAAGCCTCGGTCAGCTTGTAAGGCGAGGAGACAAACGCGCTGTCCGGCTGCAGCAGCCCCTTGACGAAGCGAGGTGCGAGCGCGGGCTCCAGTTGATGGATCTCGTCGGCGTTCAGCACATCGAAATTTACGTCATTGGCCGCCATGATCTCGCGGTCGTACGCCGTGCCGGCAAAGCCGGCTTCAGTTTCGTAGACCTTCAGCCAACCGACCGGTCGCACGATGCCGTCCGCACCGGCCAGCGCGATCAGTTCACGATGCGCCTCATAGGCGCGCGACACCAGAGGCTGCAGCGAGCGCGCAATCTGCCGCACCCGCGAATCGCTGCCCTCACGCAGGAAACGCAGCAGCCATGGGGCGATTTTCGGCAGATACGACCAGCGCAGCCGCACCGGGCTGTCGCGGTCAAACAGAATGCGCGGAATGTTGCGCCGCAATGCCGGCGTGCTGTTTGGAACGACCGAACCGGCGACAACGCCGCCCGCATTGCCAAACGATGTGACCGTGCCAGGCCCACGCGGATCGATCAGCGTCGTTTCATGCCGGGCGTGCTGCAGGTGCAGAGCACAGCAGACGCCGACGATGCCTGCCCCGACGACGACGACGCGTTGCGCCCTGCTCTCCCCCGTCATGGCTGGGATTGAGCGCAGGTCGCTGCGAGGCGCATACCGACGGCGCGGTCCCCGAGCTGCGCAACTCCCCTCGATCGCGATTGCTTCGGCCCTTCCCGATCCCGCAATGACCAGTGCCCAAACCTGACCATGACGGGTGGCAAAGTGCCGGTCGCCGGTTGCACGCGCATCAGCGTTTGGCGGGCGCAATCAGTGCATCCACCGCGGTGATGCGATCACCGGCACAGATCAGTGGATTGAGGTCGAGCTCGGCAATCGCGTCGCGATGATCGGCAGCGAAGCGCGAAACCCGGCAAATCACCTCTGCCAATCTGTCCAGATCGACCGGATCCATCCCTCGGAAGCCACGGAGCAACCGCTCGCCCTTGAGTTGTCCAAGCAGCGCCAGTGCATCGCGATGCGTCAGAGGTGCAGGCGCCAGGGCGGTGTCCTTCAACAGTTCCACCAGGACTCCGCCAAGCCCCACAACGACAAGCGGACCGAACAACGGATCGATGCGTGCGCCGACGACCATCTCCAGGCCCCGCGGCACCATCGGCTGCACTAGCACACCGTTGATCCGAGGCGGCGGCGACGCCGCGGCGGCATTGGCCATCACCGCGTCGTAGGCCGCACGAACGTCGTCGGCATTGCGCAGGTTCAGGCGAATGACGCCGGCTTCGGTCTTGTGCGGTAGGTCAGGAGATTCGACTTTCAACACGACCGGATAGCCGAGTGCGGCCGCGGCGTTCACCGCGTCTTCCGGATCGCTCGTCAGCTGCTCTCCCACCACCGGTACGCCGTACAGCGCCAGCACCGACTTGGCCTCGCGTTCGGTCAGCATGCGGGCGCCTGCTTCGTCGATCAGCGCGCGTGCCATGCGTTTCGTTTGTTCCGACGTGGACGGAATCGGTTCATGCCGAGCCGCGCGCTTTTCCGCCCGCCAGTTCCACGCTGCCAACGCGGCGAACAGCGAGCTCATGGAACGGAAGACCGCGACGTTTTCGGATTCTTCGGCCTCCTTCACACCCGGACCTTCCAGCCATTCCGCCTGCCAGGCGATGCAGACCATTTTGCCATGTTCGCGTGCTAGCCGCTCATACACCGGAATACGCTGCGCCGACGCAGCGTAGCCGTAGGTCATCGGCACCACCAGCGCGGCATATTGCAGATCCGCCAGGAACGCGCCAGCGCAGACGTTCAGAGATTCCGGATCGTTGAGAATCTGCCCGGTCACGTCGCACGGATTGCGAGCCGCCCCGAAATCCGGAATGCGCGTCGTGAGCAGGTCGTGCAGCACTGGACCCGGTTGCGGCAGCGGCACACCGTGCTGTTCCGCGCGGTCGGCCGCCATGATCGCGCCGCCGCCAGAAGCCGACACGATCGCCACCCCCTTCGCCTTGGGCGGAGGCGCCTTCGCAAAGAACGTTGCCGTCTCCACCAGGGATTCGAAATTCTCCACCAGCACCGCACCGGCGCGCTGGAACACCGCGCGATACGCCGCGTGCGATCCGGCAAGCGAGCCGGTGTGCGACATCGCCGCCGCAGCGCCTTCCTCACCGGTCGCCATTTTGTATACGATCAGCGGCTTGTCCTTCTGCCAGGCGTATTCCGCGGCGAGCAGGATGCGTTCCGGCGAGGCCATGCCCTCGAACACGCAGGCGATGGCGGCGCAGGCCGGATCATCAGCGAGGTAGCTGATGAAGTCGGCCATATCGACGTCGCACGAGTTGCCCGAGGTCATCACGTGGCTGAACGACGCCCCGCGCACCACCGCCTGCGCCAAAGCCATGCCAAGCGCACCAGACTGACTGATGATCCCTACCGCGCGCGGACGCGGTAGCGGAATCGGCGTGATGTTCATGAACGTGATGCGCGAATCTAGCAGTGCGTTGACCACGCCGATACAGTTGGGCCCGACAATGCGCACACCGGTCTCACGCGCGATGTCAGCCAGGCGCTGTTGCGCCTCGATGCGGTCGGGCCGGCCCATCTCTGAATAACCCGACGCAAAGATGATAACGCCGCCGACGCCGACCTTCACGCAGTCCTGCACGATCTCTTCGACGGCGTCGCGCGCCGCGGCGATCACCACGCAGTCCGGCACTTCCGGCAGCGCAGTCACGGATGGATAACACACGGCCTCGCCGATGCGGTCATAGCGCGCATTCACTGGATAGGTGCGACCGGAATAATTCTGCTGATTGAGCAGAACCCGCTCACCAAACGATCCCGCCCGTGACGAGGCGCCGACCACCGCGACGCTCTGAGGATGCAGCAACCGGCGCAGCTCTTCGTGGCGATAGACGGTGGTGCGTTGTGTGGACATCGTTCCCGGCCCGATTGACGTTCTGTTGCATGCAGCATACTCACGAGTAACCCTCCCGCCAAGCAAGAGGCTCCACATGCACTCCCTGTTCGATTTGACCGGCAAAGTCGCGATCGTCACCGGCTCCAGCAAAGGCATCGGCCGCGCCATCGCGGAGCGCATGGCCGAACATGGCGCTAAGGTCGTGATCTCCAGCCGCAAGGCGGATGCCTGCGAGGCCGTGGCTGCTGGCATCCGCGAGCGCGGCGGCGAGGCCATGGTGATCCCCTGCCACATCGCGCGCAAGGAGGAATTGCAGGCGTTGGTGGAAAAGACGACCGCACTCTGGGATGGCATCGACATCGTTGTCAGCAATGCCGCAGTCAATCCGTATCTCGGTCCCGCAGCCGGGGCTTCCGACGAAGTCTACGAGCGGGTCATGGGCGCTAACGTGCGGTCGAATTTCTGGCTGGCCAATATGGTGTGTCCGTATCTGGCGAAACGCGGGGGCGGGTCGTTCATCATCATCTCTTCGATCGGAGGGTTGCGCGGGTCGGCGTCGCTCGGGCTGTATGGCATTTCCAAGGCGGCCGACATGCAGTTGGCACGCAACATCGCGGTAGAGTGGGGGCCGAAGAACGTGCGCGCCAATGCGATTGCACCGGGGCTGGTGCGCACCGACTTCGCAAAGGCGCTGTGGACCGACCCGGTGCGCTATCGCAAGGCGACTCGCGACGTGCCGCTGCAGCGCATCGGCGAACCGGATGAGATCGCCGGCGCTGCCGTGTTCCTGGCTGCGGATGCAGGACGGTTCGTGACGGGACAGACGTTGGTGGTGGACGGCGGTACGACGGCTGGCGTGGTGCTGCAGCGGGATGATTGAGCGCGATCACCTCGTCGCGCTGGATTGCGCAGATCCGCTGGCGGGGTTCCGCGACCGGTTTGTACTGCCGGATGGAGTCATCTATCTCGATGGGAACTCGCTGGGCGCACTGCCGAAGGCGACGCCGAAACGCGTCGCTGAGGTCGTGTCCCATGAGTGGGGCGAGTCGCTAATCCGCGCGTGGGCAGAGCATGATTGGATCGGCATGCCGCTACGGGTGGGAGAAAAGATCGGCCGGATGATTGGCGCGGCCCCGGGCAGTACGGTCGTGGCGGATTCAACGTCAGTGAACCTGTTCAAGCTTTTGTCCGCGGCGCTCACGCTGCGGCCTGAGCGGACGGTGATCCTGACGGAAGCTGGGAATTTTCCCACCGACCTGTATATCGCTCAGGGACTGACCACATTGCTAAGGCGGGGACATTCGCTGCGCGCGGCGGACGATCCCGTCGCTACACTGGGACCTGACGTGGCCGTGCTGATGCTGACGCACGTGAACTACCGAACCGGTGCGATGCACGACATCGATGCGGTCACGCGTGCGGCGCATGCGGTCGGTGCGCTGGTATTGTGGGATCTTTCGCACTCGGTTGGTGCGGTACCGCTACAGCTTGCCGCGGACGACGTCGATTTTGCTGCTGGCTGCGGTTACAAGTACTTGAATGGCGGGCCGGGTGCACCGGCATTTCTGTCTGTCGTCCCTCGTCTGCAGACGGCGCTGCGCATGCCGCTGACCGGATGGCTGGGCCACGCCGAACCGTTCGCCTTCGCCCCGGATTATCGACCCGCGGAGGGCATCGCACGGGCGATCGTCGGCACGCCGCCGGTGCTGAGCGTTGCGGCGCTGGATGTCGGCATCGATCTGCTGTCGGAAGTGCCGGTAGCCGCACTGCGCGAAAAGTCACTGCGGCTGACTGGCATGTTCATGGACCTCGTCGCACAGGAATGCGCGGTGTACGGATTCCGCTTGCTCACCCCACCCGAACCGGAACGTCGCGGCAGCCAGGTATCGGTTGCCCAGCCAAACGGCTACGCGATCATGCAGGCACTGATCGCGCGCGGAGTCATCGGTGATTTTCGTGCGCCGGATGTCCTCCGGTTTGGTTTCGCACCGCTGTATGTGCGCTATACCGACGTGTGGGATGCAGTCGCTGCGTTACGCGCGGTGATGGAGGGCGGGGAGTGGCGGGACGAGCGGTTCGCCGTGCGGGGCAACGTCACGTAGGCGTCGTTGCGAGGGCGTAAGGCCGAAGCAATCCACATATGAGATTGCTTCGTCGCTATGTGCCCCGCAATGACGGACGGACGACATTCACCCGTTCGTCGCTTTGTTCTCCAGCGCCTCTGCCAACCTCTGCGGATCCACCTCGATCTTCACACCGGCCCGCTCAAGTTGGCAAAGCATGATCGCCCGCGAGTCGCGATCGCCCCAGCCGCGATTGAGACCCTCGGCCAAATCTGCCAGTGCCAGGTTCGCCATGCGCATCGGAACGTTCAACTCGCGTCCGAGCGCCGTCGCCAGCGACACGTCCTTGTGCGCGAGACGCAGCGCGAAGGCCGGCGGCTCGTACTTGTTGGGCAGGAACTGATCGGTCAGCGAGTCGAACCCGCCGCGCCGGCCAATCGCACCCTTGCGCACCGCCTCCCAGATCGCCAGCGGCTCGATACCGGCTTTCACGCCCATCGAAAACACTTCTGCGGCCGCAGCCGTGGCAATGTAGCCGAAGCAGTTGTGCACCAACTTGGCCACCGAGCCGGCACCGATCGGCCCGACGTACTGCGCTGCGTCGCCGATCATATCTAGCACCGGCTTCCATTTTTCGAATAGGTCCTGATCGCCACCGCACCAGATGGCGAGCTTACCGCTCGCCGCGCCGCGAGGTCCGCCGCTGACTGGCGCGTCGAACAAATGTGCGCCTTTGGCCGCGAACTGTTCGTGCGCCTTGCGGATGACGGTCGGCGAATTGGTCGTTAGGTCGAACCAGACTGCGTCCTTGTTGATGCCGGCCAGCAGGCCGGCCGCGACCGATTCGAATTCGGGCGGGCCGGGTAGCGACGTGAAGATCACGTCACTTCGCTCGGCCACGGCCTGCGGCGTGTCTGCCCATTTTGCGCCGTCGCGCATGTGGCGCTGCGCGGCTTCGCGGCGGATGTCGTGCACGACCAGTGTGTCACCGCGAGCACTCAGTCCTTTTTGCAGGTTCGCGGCCATGCTGGCACCCATGGTGCCCAGGCCAATGAATCCGGCTTGCATGGTCATCTTCCCTTACGGATTAGCCTCGAACACTTCACGCGCGATGTTTGCTGCGCTCATCGCCGCCGGCCAGCCGGCATAGAACGCGAGATGGGTGATCACCTCAGACAGCTCCTCCTTCGTCACGCCGTTGTGCAGCGCGCGCTGCAGATGGCCGCGCAATTGCTCCGGGCGATAGGTGGCAATCAGTGTGGCGCAGACGATCAGGCTCCGGTCGCGCTTGGAGAGTTGCGGGCGCTCCCACACGTCGCCGAACAACACCTTCTCTGACAGGTCGATCAGCTTGGGAACAGTACCGCGGACGCGGTCACGCGATTCGGTCGAAGGTGCCTGGGCCATGGTTTCCTCCTCATGCCGCTGGTACGAAGCAATGCGTGACCATTGCACACCAAGCGGCTTTGCGAGTCCAATCGGGCGGGAGGAGATCCAAATGGCACAGAAACAAAAGGTCGCACTGGTGACCGGAGTGCGCTGAACACTGGTCGGCAGATCGCGCTGCATCTCGCACGTGAGGGCTATCGGGTGATGGTCACAACACGCTGTTACCGAGCGGATGCGCGCGAAACCGCGCGACTGGTGCGGGCGGCCGGCAGCGACGCGGACACGCATATGGTGGACATTGCCGATCATGCACAGGCCGCGGCTTTGGTGGACACGACGGTGGGTGCTTCGGTCGGCTGGACGTGCTGATGAACCACGCATCGATTCTGCGGTAGACGAAGTCCGCCGAGATGACGTCAGCGGAATGGCGAGAGATCCTCGGCACCGATCGCAGGACCGCGCGTTCTCCTGCGCGTGCAGCGGTGCCGCACATCGTCGCGGCGGGCGGCGGATCGATTGTAAATATTGGACGAATCTCCGCGCATTCCGGCGCGGTCGGGCGCGAGCGTGCGGTTACGGCAAAGGCCGACATGATCGGGTTGACGCGTGCTCTAGCGAAGGAGCCTAGCGCGAAGAATGTGACGGTAAACACCGTCGCGCCAGGATCGATCGCCACGGCACGCGGGTTCGCCGTAGGGGGGAACACGGGCCGGGCGCACTTGCCGGCCACGCCGGTTAGACGGCGCAGCAAGCCGGAGGAAATCGCGTCGATGGTGCGTTTGCTGTGCTCCGACCAGACGCGCATTATCACCGGGCAAACGATTCATGTGAACGGCGGGGCCTTCCGATCGTAGCACACCTTACCCGCGAAGGAGGAGAGTTCGAAGGACCTAGCACTGTGGGTAAGCATGCTAGGTGCAGAACAACCGCACCACCTTCACCCTCGACGCGTCGCGCCGCGACCTCTCCCGCGCGGCGCGGGAGAGGTTATTTTGGCTCGACGTCCAACCTTACCGCGACACCTTCCAGCCCCGACCTCGCCGCCGGATAGCGCGCCAGCACCAGCGGATCGTGCCCGGGAATGATCGCATTCGGTGCACTGGCCAGCTTCCGCATCGTCTCGTAGCCGCGCAGCGTGTCCTCGTGAGAGTGTAGGATCGGGAAAGCGCGGCCTTCCTCCATGTTGGCGTAGAAGTGGCTCGCATCAGACGCCAGCACCATCCAGCCGCGCTGTGTCCACACCCGCATGACCTGCAACCCCTTCGAGTGCCCGCCGATGTGATGCACCGTCAGCCCTGGCGCCAGTTCATCGACCAGGTCGTGGAACACCACGCGGCCATCGAATATCTTCCGCACCATCGCCACGACGTCTTCTTCCTCGAACGGACCACGCAGGCCGGGATGGCACATGCACCGTCCGGTGCAATAGGCCATCTCGATGTCCTGCACGTGGTATCGTGCGTGAGGGAACAAGTCGTAGTTGCCGCAATGGTCGTAGTGCATATGCGATAGGATCACGTCACGCACGTCGTGCGGCTCGACGCCGACCGCCTTCAGGCCGACGGAGGGCGAGCGCAGGAATTGCCGTGCTCGCTTCGCTCCCATCGCCTCATCGAAGCCGGTGTCGAACACGAAGGCGCCGCCGGCTCCCTTGATTGCCCATACGAAATAGTCTAGCGGCATCGGCCCGTCATGCGGATCGCCGCCAATGAAGTTGTTAGCCCGCCGCGCATTAGGATTATGGGCGTAGCGCACGGCGTAGACTTCATAGGGCGAGAGCTCCGGCATCAGATCACACCTTCCACTGAGGCTGCGCGACCGCGACATCCGTCGGATACACCGTCACCGGCACACCGTTCTGCCACTGGATCATCACCATCTTGGCGCCAACGCGCCGGCCCCGCGCGTCGTATTGCAGATGATGGCCCGGAAAGAACAACGCCGGGCCGGTCGTCATGTCCAGACTGTGGATCGCTTTGTTCACCTTCTCGCGGTTAGCGATACCGGCCTGCTCCAACGCTGCAGCTAAGATCAGCACGTGCGCATAGGCAAAGATCGAGTCATGGCCGAACCACGGTTCGCCGGTCCGCGTGATGAAGCGTTTCGACACGTCTTCAACCGCCTTGCCCGGCCAGTTGGCCAGGCCGACCAGCATGCCGTCGAGCTCTTCCTTGCCGGTGTTCTTCAGCAGTTCCGGCACCGCCCAGTGCCCGCCGCTGCCGATCAGCGGCAGCTTCGAGGGGGGCATCCCGAATTCGCTGAAATTGTCGAGCAGCAGTTTGTCGTCGGGCACATTGGTCGAGAGCAGCAGTGCAAAGTCGGGACGGGCGCTACGGACCGGCTGCACTAGTGTCGTCGCGTCGCTCAGCGGCGGCGTGTAGGTTTCATTGATCACTGCTGTAAGTTTTTCGTCCTTCAGCACGTGGTCCATGATCGGCTTGCGAAAGCTGACCGAGGCTGCGGTGTTGTCGCCGATCATCGCGATCTTGGTTGGCCTCTTGCCGGTTGCCTTCTCTGCCAGCGACATGACCATCGGAATGGTGTCCTCGGCCTGTTGCACCGCGGTCGGTGAGGACTGGAACACGTACTTGTAACCACGGCTGGTAATGAGATCGGAATAGGACAGCGTGAGCCATGGCAGATTTGCGCGCTCGGTGATTTCGGTAACCGGCAGCGTGAACGTGGACAGCCAGCAGCCGAAACCGCCGACCAGGTCCGGGTTCTGCGCCAACATGCGCTGTGCCGCATCCTTGGCTTTCTCGGCGGTGTCCTGCGTGTCGAATTCCAGCAGCTTCAGCTTGGCGCCACCCAAGGCCTTAATGCCGCCGGCCTTGTTCACATCGTCGATTGCCATTTCGGCGCCCATCTTCTCCAACTGGCCTTCGCGCGCCCACGGACCGGACAGTGGCACCAGCATGGCGATTTCGACGTCCTTCGGCTGTGCGCGCAGGCGGCGCGTTGCCAACGCCGTTGCTCCGGCCGCCACGCCCAATCCCAGCGCGCCGCGCCGGCCGATATTGACTGCTGTCATCGTGGGTTCCCTCCCCCTGGTCAGTCCTGGGTATCTGTCAGTCCGAGATACGAGCGGCGGACGCGCTCGTCCGCCAGCAGCGTCTCGTATGGTCCGTCCAGTACCATGTGCCCGGTCTCGAGCACATAGCCATGATCGGAAAGTTCCAGAGCTTCTGCCACGCGTTGCTCGACGAGCAGGATGGTCAGTCCGTCTTCCTTGTGGATTTGCGCGACGCGTTCGAAGATTGTATCGGCGATCGCTGGTGCCAGACCCATCGACGGCTCATCGAGCATCAGCAATTTCGGTCCCGAGGCCAGTCCTCTTCCGATGGCCAGCATTTGTTGCTCTCCGCCCGATAAGGTGCCGGCGAGCTGTTGGGCGCGTTCATGCAGGATTGGGAACAGGCCGTGGATTCGATCCAGCGTTCGCTGCCATTGCGCCCGGCCGGCTTTTGTATAGGCACCCATCTCGAGATTTTCGCGTACGGTCAGTGTGCGGAACACCTGGCGGCCTTCGGGTACATGTGCGATGCCGACATGCGCGCGTGCCGCGGCCGGCAGGTGCAACAGGTCCTGACCTTGGAATGTCACACTGCCCTGCACCGACGGCACGACGCCGCAAATGGTTTTGAATAAGGTGGATTTGCCGGCACCGTTCGGGCCGACAACGGTGACGAACTGGCCTTCGCCTACGCTGAGCGAGACATCGATGAGCGCGCGAAGTCCGCCGTAGGCGACAGAGAGGTTACGGATTTCAAGCATGGAGCACGCCGAGAGTGGCCTGGCGAAATCCGTCTCGATCGGGCTTGAGTCGGTCACCCACACACCGTCGGTCGCGCGCAGACGGCCGGCTCAAGCTCAGCCATGACGGGCGAAATCGTCGCTGCGACAATCTAAGCATGTTGCCGTTCCAGCCACTTCTTGCCGAGATACGCTTCGATAACCGCGCGGTCCTCCACGACTTCGCGCGGCCGGCCACTGGCGAGAACACGGCCGTGGTCCAGCACAACAAAGCGATCGGCAAGTTTCAGCATCGCGTGCATCGTGTGTTCGATTATGGCGATGGTCATGCCTTCCTCGCGCAACCGCGCCAGTACGTCCAGCACCTCGTTGCATTCGTCGCGGCCAAGCCCGGCGAGCGTCTCGTCCAGCAGCAGCAAACGCGGGCGGCCGGCGAGTGCGCGGGCCAGTTCCATCAGCCGCAACTCCTTATTGGTAAGCTGTCCGGCCTGTGAGCCGACCTGACTATGCAGACCGACGCGCGCCAACGCGGCGACCGCCGATGCGATCGCCTCGCGATCGGCAAGGCCCGCGCCATACGCACCCACCACGACGTTGTCGAGCAGGGACAGGCGCGGAAAGCTGCGCACCACCTGAAAGGTGCGGCCGACGCCCATGCGGCAGACGCGATGCACCGCGCGGCCAAGCAGCGGCTCCCCGCAAAGCGTCGCGCGGCCGGAATCCGCGGGCAGCACACCGTTCAGCAGGTTGAACAGCGTGGTCTTGCCCGCGCCATTCGGGCCGATGATGCCGAGGATCTCACCGGATGCGATGGATAAGCCAACCTCGCTGACGGCGCGCAGACCACCGAACGTCTTGGACAGGCCTTCGACGTGCAGAAGCGGGCCGTCGGCCGGCACGACCGCCGCGACGCGGTGTGCCGAGAATTCCTCCGACTCCGGCGCAGCCGGCGGTGCGCGATGGCGCAGCAGCCGATCGCGCACCGTCCAGAACAGGCCTTCGGGTGCTGAAAGCATGATGATGATGATCGCTGCGCCGTACACAACGCCCTGAATGCCCGGCAGGATATTGCCAAGCTGCACGTTCAGCAGCTCGGCCAGTGGCACCAGGATCGCGGCGCCGATCGCCGGTCCCCAAAGCCCAGCCATGCCGCCGAACAAGGTCAGCACGACCGGCTGTGCGGATACCAGCAATCCGAACACGGAATCCGGCGTCACAATCAGCAGCACGCAGGCATAGAGCCCGCCGCAGGCGGCGGCGATCACGCCCGACACCACCAGCGCACGCATCTTCCAGCGCCAGGAATCGATGCCTGCGGCCTCGGCGGCAAGTTCGTTCTGCCGCACCGCGAGCAATGCGAGGCCGAAGCGCGAATTCTCCACGAGCATGCAGACGATCATGCCGAGTACCAGCAGGCCGACGGCGAGATACGTATAGTAATGTGGGTCCTTGAACTGCAGGAACCAGACCGGATAAGACCTGTGCATCGGCAGGGTCATCTCCTGAAAGCCCAGATATTCCAGCACGTACAAGAGCACCAGCGGATAGGCCAACATAGCCAACGCGAAATAATGGCCGCGCAGGCGAAAGGTCGGCCAGCCAATCAGCACCGCCATGACAGCGCCAATCGCCATGCCGATCGGAATACCCAGCCAGGGTGTCAATCCCCAGTAAACCAACGCCAGCGTCACGGTGTAGGCGCCGATGCCAAAGAACGAGGCATGGCCGAAGGAAAGCTGCCCGCCATAGCCGGAAAGGATGTTCCACGACACGCCAAACGTGGCCCAGATTGGCACCAGCGTCATGATCAGCTGGTAATAGCTGTTATGTACCAGGCTCGACGCGACCAGGTACACTACCGCGACGATTGCCAGCGCGACACCGTCACGGCGCAACCGGATGCCGGCACCGCGTCTCATGCGCGTTCAGCCGAGCGACCGAACAAGCCCTGGGGCCGCAGCAGCATGATCAGCAGGAACACGACGAAGATCACCGCGTTCTGCAATTGCGGCGGCAGCACCAGGGTGGAGCACTGCTGCACGAAGCCGACTAGCAGACCACCCCAGAAGGCGCCCATGATGCTGCCCATGCCGCCCAGTACGACGCCGGAATACATGATAACGACATAGGCGAAGCCGATGAACGGATCGAACGACAGGTACGTAGCCATCAGCCCGCCCGCGATCGCCGTGATGCCGCTACCGATCCCGAAGGCCAGGCGATAGGTGCGGTGGACGTCGATACCCATGTAAGTGGCTGCGGTCGGATTGTCCGCGGCCGCGCGCATTGCCTTACCGAGAGTGGTGTATTCCATCACCGTGTACAGCGTGCCGGCGACAACCACCGCGACGAAGCACGCGATGAGCCGCGCCTTGTTTAGGAACACGGTCGCGTCGCCATAAAAACCGCTGACCAGGAAGGCGTGCGAGGCTAGCGGCGTGCGCACGGTCTGAGGCGTGGAACCAAATAGCAGCAGGCCACCGTTCTGCAGAATCAGCGAGATGCCCAGCGTGACGATAAGCTGGCCGAAGCGGCTGTCGCTGGTGACGCTGGCGGTGCGCATGCCGGAGACGCGGCCGATGATGAACTGGTAGACCAGCGCGCCTCCGGCGAACACGATCGGCCCGGCGCACAGCGCGCCAACGAACGGCCCGAT
>JASHVB010000773.1 GCA_030039695.1 Acetobacteraceae bacterium | reverse complement strand
GACGCGGCTGCGACCGTTGCGACAGGCACTGGCCGCCACGAGCAGCGACGCGGGGTCAAGCGACAGCGGCGGCGTCCACCTCGCCGGGCTTCACCGTGAGCACACGCGCCGCGCCCGCTGGGTCACCGGCGATCGCGCGCGGATAGGCGCACGCTGCCTGATCGGGCTGGCTAGCGCCCTGCTCTCAGCTTCCAAGCGCGCCCAGCGGGATCTGATACCGCACCGCGAACTCTTTCTGTGTCACGCCGAGCGCACGCCGAATGACCTTGACGCGCGGCGTCGGCACCGTGCGCGCCCAGTCTTCGTCCGAGATCGACTGCGCGTCCGGATCGGCGAGCGCGGCCGCGTCCTTTTGTTCGTCGGACATGGTGTTCACGCTGTGGCGCGGCTCCCTGTAACCGTGAATGGGATAACGACGACCATGGCGGACGGCGGGAAGCCGGACAGATCAACCGGCGGCAACGCGCCTTCCTCGATCGACCGAGGGAGGCGCCCGCCGTACATTGCCGCAAAAGTCAGGGCCTCTTGCGCCACCGCTATGATTTGCTCTGCATCATCCACGGCGGACGTGATGCCGTCGCGACTGGGAAAGCTGATCCACCGTGCTGAGGCGCAGGAAGCCGCAGAGCGGCGCGAACGAGCTGTTGCGTTGAAGTCGCAACGCCAGCTCGTGCGGCTGCTCGGCCGCAATGTGCCCGTCCTGCCGGGGGGACGACGGGACGCTGCGAGCTGACGACAGCGGCAAACCGGCATCGGCGCGGAGCGTGCAGAGTTACGTCGCCAAGGCGTTCGGCGATCGGCTGGATGAGGCCCGCGGGGCGATGGAAGCCCTGGCGGCATCGTTACCGCCCGAGGAGCTGAAACGCGTCGGGTTCCGGCTCTACAAGCGTTTCCGGCCTGAGGTGCCTGCGGGTGCTGAGGGCTGCGGCGCGAAGGGGGAATTGCGTGATGAGCGGCTCCAATCGGCGCGGGCGTGATGAACGAGGCAACCATGCGCCGGCTGTCAGCGAGGCATCTTCAGAGTTGCAGAACCCATACGGGGCCAATCTCCGGCTGGCCCGCGAAAAGGCCGAACTGACCCAAGACGTTGTAGCGGCAGTGGCGCGGACCGGTATGACGACGCAGCACGACGTCTCGGAGGTGGAGAACGGCGCCCACAACATCACGCCGGGGACAATGGCGAGTCTGGCTGATCCCATTGGTGCCGAGGTCCAGCGCCTGTTGAGGCCGCCGAAGCGCCGCGTGAGGTGCATGGCTAATGCAGCGGCTACTCGCCACCGCGCGCGGGGCAACGCTTACGAGCCGCGGCGGTGGCGCCAAGTAACGGAAGGGCCCGCCCAACATCGGGCGGTCTCTCCGTTATACATTCCCGCGTCCTACGCCTTGCCCTTGGGATACGTCGGGCCGGCTCCATCGAACTTTCATCCGCCTGCGCCGATGCTGTAACCGGGCAAGTTCCGGCCGTCTTGCTGACGCATCAGGTAGCTTGGTCGGGAACCGTCGCCGGCGTTGGTGCTGATCGCGGGCTGTGACTGGTTGTTCGTCGACTGGGTGTAGTTCTCCGCCTGGACCGAACCCGCCGCCTCGTTACCGGGTCAAGCCACTTGTATCGGGTTCCCTTCACCGCCCCATAACAGAGGTTGAACCCATCGATATAGCCGTCGGTCCCAATGGTACGCCGCCGCGTGCCTCAGGCGCATGATCCATGCCGGACAATCGTGCGACTCCCCGCATTTTATTCCGCGATTGTGAGCTCGGCAAAACGTTGACATGTTGCGCGCAAGCGGATAAGCGTCGTAAACTAACACAGAATAAGCATGGTCAGGTGGACCCGTATCGCGAGGCCGCCTGCTAAGCAAAAGGGGGGACACCACCGTGGTGACGTTCATCACACGATTGGTTGTGTGTGCGCTTGCATTGTTGTCTCTAATGGCGAAGGCATCCGCCGACGACGATGCGGTATATGACATCACTCATTTCGATGTGCTGCCGGTTACCTCACCCTACGATTCGGAGCAAATTGCCTACCCGGCGCTGTTCGCATATCGCGACGCGAGCGAAACAGACCCGGGTTTCGAGAGTTTTCGCATCGTCAACTGGCAGGTAGCCACGAACCATTCCTTCATCGTCGACGTCTGGAAAAACCTCCAGGCGTTCGAGGCGCACCTGGCGCAGCCACACAGCGTCGCCTTCCGTTTTGCCGTGCAGATTCTGTCGGGTCCAGACAGCGGTTGCTGCATCGGCAGTCCGATCGACGACCGTCAATATATGCTGGTGAAGTCATTCGCCACGCCATTTGTCAGCACGCAGCTACCGGAAACGGTGGGTCCTTCGGGCGCGCTCTTCGTCATTATTTACGTCGATTTCCTGGTCGATGGTGATCCGGCCAAAGGCCAGATCCAGCTCGTGCAATACGGCGCTGCTACGGCTAATGCTGCAGGGCAGCACCTGCTCAATTATACCGTCTTGCAGCAGCTCAATCGCCCCAATCGCTATGTCCTCCTTGAGGTTTGGGACTCTGAAACAAACTATGACATTTGGAACAGCGACCCGGCGACCGCCAGTTTTGTGAGCGGTCTTACTCCGTTGCTGGGTTCTCCGCTCGACACTCGTCTGAACAACCTGTGCGGCTCGACCTATGTCGACGGGACGGGCTGCACGTCCCCGTAACGCGAAAAATGTCTCGGGGTGGCGCGACGACGCTCCCCGTGGCTCTACTTGGCCAGATCGCCGCACGGCTGCCGATGATCGACGTGGCCTGCAACCGCTGCGACCGGCGCGGTTGGCTGAGTACCGCACGCCCGATGTCGGAGCATGGCTCCGCGACGCCGGTCCCGGTGCTGCTGCGGACGATCGCGGCGGACTGCCCCGGCTGCAGGCGCGACGACTCCACGACGCGTGCGGGATGCATCTGCCGCAGTTGTCGCAACTGGGATCGTAAGCCGCCTCGCGAATAGCAGCGTTTTTCGGCTTCTTCAAAAAAAGCTGGTCTTCGTGCACTTGTGCAGTTGTAGTTCGCGGTACGCCGGGTTTGCGAGGACTTGGCCAGAAACCTCCGTCAAATGGGGATTCTTGGATTGCCAAACCCGAGGTCCGGATCGTCCAACCTCGTGTTCGCACCCTGCTCTGGCAGGAACGCCGACCCTGTCTCCAATGCGCCGGGCGCAGCCAGGCTTCGCCGTGGGATCGAGTCACGTCTGACGGATGGTCGAGCGCCCGGCATGCTGCCTTGTGCGTC
>JASHVB010000772.1 GCA_030039695.1 Acetobacteraceae bacterium | reverse complement strand
ATCATGCATGCGATCCCGCACCGCTATCCGTTCCTGCTGATCGACCGCGTGGTGGATTTGGTGCCCAACGTCTCCGCCGTCGGCATAAAGAACGTATCGATCAACGAGAATTTCTTTGCCGGCCACTTTCCCAACCATCCGGTGATGCCGGGCGTGCTGGTGATCGAAGCGATGGCACAGACCGCGGCAGTGCTGGTGGTCGAGACGCTGGGACCGGAGTCAGCGGGCAAATTGGTGTATTTCATGTCGATCGAAGCGGCGAAGTTCCGCCGCCCAGTGGTGCCAGGGGACCAGTTGCGTATCCACGTCAGCAAGGGGCGCAATCGCGGCAATGTGTGGAAGTTCAACGCGGTGGCGCGCGTGGACGGGCTGTCGGTCGCCGAGGCAACCTATGCGGCGATGATCCGCGACCGCGCAGCGTCGGTATGATCCGTCGCGGTGCCGCGAAATCGACAAAGTTCTTGGAGAAACAAAGTGTTACTCAGGGTTGTCGGAAACATCCGGCAATAATGATTGAGTTGGTCACTGCCCCCGCGGCCCTTAGCTTGCTGTTCCCATCGCTGATCGATCCCGGACGAAAGATGCGGTTTCCATGGATGCTCTGACCGACACGCTTGCTCGTCCGATGAGCGGCACGCAAATCCATCCGACGGCCATTGTCGCGCGCGGTGCAGAATTGGGCAGCGGCGTGAGAATCGGTCCGTTGTGTACCGTCGGCCCGGACGTCGTGATCGACGACGGCACCGAGCTGGTCTCGCACGTGGTGGTCGACGGTCACACGCAGATCGGTCCCGACGTGGTGCTCTATCCGTTCGTCACCGTAGGCATGGCGCCGCAGGACCTGAAATACAACGGCGAACCGACGCGCTGTGAGATCGGCGCGCGCACGCAGATCCGCGAACATTGCACGATCCACCGCGGCACCGTCACCGGCAAAGGCATCACCCACGTCGGCAGCGACTGCCTGATCATGGCAGTTGCGCATGTCGCGCACGACTGCACTGTGGGTGAGCATGTCATCATCGCGAACAATGTGGTGATGGGCGGCCATGTCAGCATCGGCGACCACGCGGTGATCGGCGGCGCGGCAGCGATCCACCAGTTCGTCCGCATCGGCCGCGCGGCAATGATCGGCGGGGTGTCGGGCGTCGAGGCAGATGTCATCCCGTTCGGCAGCGTCATCGGCAACCGCGCGCGGCTTGCCGGATTGAACGTGATCGGGTTGAAGCGGCGTGGCTTCAACAAGACCCAGATTCAGCGGCTGCATACCGCATTCCGCACCCTGTTCCGACGCGAGGGCGTGTTCGCGCAACGGTTGGCGGAAGCACGCACGTTGTACGGCGAGGACCCACTAATCGCGGAAGTACTGGCGTTCATCGATGCGCCGACCCACCGTGGGTTGATCCGCGCGGAGTGAATGTTTCCCCCTCCCGGTCGCGAGAGCAGTCCGGAGAGCATGGCGTCCGTTGCGGGCGCGATCTGGGCCCGCTTCGGCGCCGAGGCCACCAAGCAGGGGGTATCCTTACCGACGACACGGGCCCAGATCTACCACCATGCTGGCCTTCGCCGAGTTGCTCGAACGTCTTGTCTTCACTCCCTCACGCAACGCCAAGATCGCGTTGCTGCGACGCTACCTTTCCACCCAGCCGGACCCCGACCGTGGCATTGGCCTCGCCGCTATCACTGGTGAGCTCGCCTTCACCACCGCCAAGCCTGGTCTGATCCGCGAACTCGCCGCAGCCCGCACCGACCCCGTATTGTTCGCGTGGTCGTACGATTATGTTGGTGACCTCGCGGAGACTGTCGCGTTGATGTGGCCCGCAACGCCGACCGACGCCGCGCCGCCGCATCTCGCCGAGGTGGTGCAGGCGCTGGAGACGGCGCCTAAAGCCGCCCTGCCCCGTTTGGTCGCTGGCTGGCTTGACGCGTCCGATCCCTCCACCCGCCTCGCCTTGCTGAAGCTGATCACCGGCGGACTGCGCGTCGGCGCCTCGGCACGGCTGGCGAAGATAGCGCTCGCCGAGCTCGGCGGCGTCACAGTCGATGAGGTCGAGGAAGTGTGGCACGGCCTCGCCCCGCCCTATTTGGCGTTGTTCGCCTGGCTGGAGGGGCGCGCGCCGCGCCCCGACCCGGCCGACCAGCCAGTGTTCCGCCCGCCGATGCTGGCGCATCCACTAGAGGAACCTGATATTGCCGCGCTCCAACCCGTCGACTGGCGCGCCGAATGGAAATGGGACGGCATCCGCGTGCAGATTGTTTCCACCGCCGGTGGCCGGCGGCTTTATTCGCGCGGCGCCGAGGACATTTCGGGTGCGTTTCCGGAAATCATGGAGGCGATGGATTTTCAAGCCGTGCTCGATGGCGAATTGCTGGTGATGCGCGAGGGCCGCGTGGCGCCGTTCGCCGATCTGCAGCAGCGGCTGAACCGCAAGGGTGTCACGGCGCGCATGATGCAGGAGTTCCCCGTCGGCATCCGGCTCTACGACATGTTGTTTGATGGCCACGAGGACGTCCGCTCTTTGCCGTTCAACGCGCGCCGGTCGCGGCTCGAGGATTGGTACGCACAGGTCCTCCCTGCGCACATGGATTTGTCGGAGCTGATCAGCTTTGGCTCAATGGATGAGCTGATGGCGCTGCGCGACGGCGCGCGCGCCGCATCGATCGAGGGGCTGATGCTGAAGCGGATCGATTCCCCCTATGTCGCCGGTCGGGTGAGGGGTCTGTGGTGGAAGTGGAAGCGCGATCCGCTGACCATCGACGCGGTCCTGATGTATGCGCAGCGCGGCCACGGCAAGCGCAGCAGTTTCTATTCCGACTACACGTTCGGGGTCTGGCGCGGCGATGAGCTGGTGCCGGTGGGCAAAGCGTATTTCGGCTTCACGGATCAGGAGCTGGCATGGCTCGACCGCTGGATCCGCAACCACACGACAGCACGGTTCGGCCCGGTACGCGAGGTAGAAAAGACGCTGGTCCTGGAAGTGGCATTTGACGCGGCGCAGTTGTCAGCGCGGCACAAATCGGGCGTAGCTCTGCGCTTTCCGCGCATCGAGCGGATACGCACCGACAAGCCGGCGGCGGAGGCAGATACGCTGGAAAACGTGCTGGCGCTGGTGGAGAACAAGGCCAACAGCTCATTGCGCGGGCCGGAGGCCCGAAGCGATCTTCCGGCCGCGACTGCTTCGCGCCTGCGGCCCGCACGATGACGCCGGCCTTGCCAGTCCTCTGTCCCGGGTCCAAACGATCGAACCAAACAGCCCAAGGCTTGCGCTATGCCTGCCAACGTTGAAACCGTCATTGCCGCTGCCCGCGCCTTCCTTGGCGAGCGACTCACCACCAACGCCGCGTTGCGCGAGCACCACTCGCACGGCCAGGACACCCAACCGCCGGTCCTGCCGGACGCGGTGGCGTTCGTCGACACAACCGACGAAGTGGCGCGGATACTGGCGCTGTGCCACCGGGAGCACGTGCCGGTGGTGCCCTGGGGCGGCGGCACTTCGCTAGAGGGTCACGTCACCCCGGTGCGCAATGGCATCACGCTCGATCTATCGCGCATGACGCGCATTCTCGATGTGAGCCAGGCCGACATGGATTGCCGTGTCGAGGCCGGCGTGACACGCGAACAGCTCAACACCCATCTGCGCGACGCAGGCCTGTTTTTTCCGGTCGATCCCGGAACCTCGGCGTGCACCATCGGGGGCATGTGCGCGACGCGCGCCTCCGGCACCAATGCCGTGCGCTACGGCACGATCCGCGAGAACGTGCTGGGCTTGACGGTGGCCTTGGCAGACGGCCGGGTGATCCACGCCGGCGGCCGTGTGCGCAAATCCGCGACCGGCTATGACCTGACGCGGCTGTTCATCGGCTCCGAGGGCACGCTCGGCGTCATAACCGAAATTCAGTTGCGGCTGCACGGGATCCCGGAGGCGATATCGGCGGCGACGTGTCAGTTCCCCACGCTGCGCGACGCGGTGGAGACGGTGATCGCGATTTTGCAGACTGGCATTCCCGTGGCGCGCATGGAACTACTGGATGACGTGCAGACCGCGGCATGTATCGCCTATTCGAAGCTCGAGGGGCTGGAGGCGCTGCCCAGTCTGTTCTTTGAGTTCCATGGCACGACCGTAAGCGTGGCGGAACAGGCGAAGCAGGCGGAAGAGATAGCGAGTGGATTCGACGGCCGTGGCTTCCGCTGGGCGGCCGAAGCGGCAGAGCGCAACAAGTTATGGCAGGCGCGGCATGATGCGCTGTGGGCGTGCCTGGCACTCAAGCCAGGACATCGCGGGATTGCGACAGATGCGATCGTGCCGATTTCCCGATTGGATGAGGCGATCCTGGGTGCGAAGGAGGATATTGCCAAGTCCGGATTGACCGCTCCGATCGTCGGGCATGTCGGCGACGGCAATTTCCACACAGTGATTCTGGTGCCGCCGGAGCCAGACGGGCTTTCGCGCGCGTGGGAGCTGGACAAGAGGATCGTCGCGCGAGCGTTGTCGCTCGGTGGGTCGTGCAGCGGTGAGCATGGTGTGGGCATCGGGAAGCGGGAATTTTTGGAACAGGAGCATGGGGCAGAGGCGGTGGCGGTGATGCGCTCGGTGAAGCAGGCGCTGGATCCGCGGGGCGTGATGAACCCGGGGAAGATTTTCTTGAATTAACCGAAGCCTCTCCCGCGGCGCGGAGGGGTCGCGGAGCGCAACGACGCAGTTTGGGTGCGTCGCGCACGGACCCTCTGTAACGGTGCCCTTCACTCCGGCTGCGCGGCGCCTCGACCTCTCCGGGTACGCGGGCGAGGCTCGTGGGGCTCAGCTCATCCCACCCCTTGCCGCCACCGGCCAGACGCACTCCACCCTTCCGCCGCGCACGCCGATATACCAATCGTAGCGATCAACTGTCGGATCGCAGTGCCCCGGCACCAGGCGCAGCTTCTCGCCCAACATCGGCATCGTCGTTTCGGAACCGATATCTAGCTTACCATGCTCGTCAGACGCGCTGACGTAGCGGATGTCCGGCCGCTGCCATACCAGCGGCAATCCGCTGTCGACCGCCACCGCCTTGTGCCCCGCATCCAGCACCGCCAAGCCCCGCTTCGGCGCACTCATCACTGTTGCCAGGACGAACAAGGCGTGACGGAAGGTGTGCACCGGTGCGCCCGAATCATCGAGGTTACGTGCGTAGTCCGCGTCCATGAACACATAGCTTCCGGCTTGCAATTCTGTATAGACCCCCGAGACCGCCTCGATCTCGAAAGTGCCGGTGCCAGCGCCGCCGACAATCGGACAATCGAGACCCTGCTGATGTAATTGCTCCACGGTACGGCGCGATGCGTCGACCGCGCCCTGGATCATCATGCGCCGCTCGGCTGTGGTGCGCTTGTGTTGCGCGCTGCCGTGGTAGGCCTGCAGCCCGCCGAACGCCAGGTGCTTCGACGCGGCGATGCGTTGCGCCAGCGCCACTGCGTCCGGTCCAGGCGCGACGCCGCAGCGTGCGGCACCGACATCGATCTCCACGAGAACTGGCAGGCGTATGCCGGCGTTCTCTGCGGCGCTCTCCAGTGCAGACACCTGTGCCACATCATCGGCGCACACCGCGATGTGGGCGATCTTCGCCAGCGCGCAGAGCCGCGCCAATTTCGTTGCACCAACTACTTCGTTGCTCACCAGGATGTCTGGGATGCCGCCCCAGGCGAGCACTTCGGCCTCCGCCACCTTCTGCACGCACTGGCCAACTGCGCCGCGCGCCATCTGCAGCTTGGCAATGACCGGCGACTTGTGCGTCTTCGCGTGCGCCCGCAGCTTCGCCCCGGTGGGAGCAAGCAGCCCAGCCATTCGGTTGAGATTGAATTCGAACGCGTCGAGGTCGACCAGCAGCGCAGGCGTGTCGATCTCATCTTCCCGCATGCCGGGTTGAGCGGGTGGTACTTGCAGCATGAGCTGACCCTCTCCATGGCCGGCGCGATCCGCCCGGCGCGATCCAGGTGTGGGCGACAGTCTTCCCCCTGGCGGTGATGACGACAACCCGGGTCAGGCGGTACGTGCCGCCTTCCCAGGCCGTCAGGCGAGCTAACGCGCGCGTCGGCACGTGTGCAACCATGCCGCTGACTGTGCTTTTCGGATCGCGCCGTAGCGTGGGCCACGGTACGGCATTCAACGCGACGCGGCGCCAGCCGTGCAATGTCGCCGCGATGCAGCGTGACGGCAGGGTCGGATCGCCGCTGCGCATCGCCAGCGTCGGCGGGGCAAGCAATGTGCCATAGAGGAACAGACGCATTCGATCACCAGTGATCGCGAGAAGCGCAGCGCCCAAGCAATCTCCCGCCGGCGATGGCCTGGGCCCAGCTGGGCCTCGCGATGACAGCTATTCCGCCGGAGCTAACGTCGGGCGCTCGCCGTGGCGTTCGCTTGCCAGCGCCATCGCCACCGTGATCAGCATAAACGTGACCGACGCGTAGAACACGAAGCGCGGGAGGTGGTGGTCCATGATCCAGCCGCCGAGCATCGGGCCGATGGTGCCACCAATGTTGAATCCCGTGGTGACGATGCCGAACACGCGGCCCGACGCGCCGGGCGGTGCAGCGGCGCGCACCAGCATATCGCGCGATGGCGCGATCATTCCGGATAGGAAGCCGGCCGCGCCCATGCACGCCGCCAGCAACACCGGGCCCGGATAGATCGTACCGACAAGCGCCACCAGCAGCGCCGCGCCGGCGAACCCGGCGGCGGCCACATCGCCGTGCCGCCGCGTCGCGTCGGCGATGAATCCCCCGGCCAGCACGCCCAGAGCGGTGGCCAGCAGAAACGCCGTCAGTGCGGCGTTCGCGGTGGACAGCGTCACGTGGTGCAGCGCCACAAACGCGACGACCGAGAAGTTGTTCAGTGCGCCCGTGCTCAAGCTGAGCATGGTGAAGAATGCAACCAGACCGAATACGGTCGGCGTGAGCAGCCGGCGCAATGGGATCTCCGGCAGCGCGGCGGCCGCGGTACGCGGGGCGACCGTGCCGTCTAGCCAGCGCGAGAACAACAACGGAATCGCCGCGACCCACGCAATGGCACCGGCCGCGACGACTGCGACCTGCATGCCCCAGAGATGCGTGAGTGCCAGCATGGTCATCGGCGCCAGAGCGCCACCGAGATAGCCAGAGAATGTGTGCCACGCGAACGCACGACCGAGCCTCGATGGTTCGATCACCGAGCCGAGTATCGAATAGTCCGATGGGTGGTACACCCCGTTGGCGATGCCGAGCATGACCGCGGTGACGAGCATCTGCGGATAGGTCGGGTGCAGGCCGAAGCTGACATAACCCATGCCGGCCAACACCAATCCGCAGATCAGCACGCGGCGCGAGCCAAATTTGTCAGCCGCGTAGCCCATCGGGGTCTGCACCAGCGCCGAGACGATGTTGCCGAGCGTGATCGCCAGACCGAGCTGGATGAAGTCGACGCCCAATTGCTGCCTCAGCAACGGGAAGAGCGGCACGAGCACAAGGTAGTGGAAGTGGCTGACCATGTGCGCGCCGCAGATAAGCGAGATCGCGCGGTACTCGGTGATGCGGCCCGCGCCGGATGTCACGCCCCGTCTTCTTGCGGCAGGGGTGTGGGGGAAGGGATGCGTCCCGTCGCGCCGTTTCCAAGGCACGTTTCCCTCCGCCCTTCCTAGGTCCGCTTCGCGGGCCGGGACCTCAACGGGAGGGGGAAAATGTGATGCCGGCGCCATCACGCGAATGCCTTGCGGATCCGCGCCCAGTCCTCGATGGCACGTTCCTCGCCCGGGGTGATCGGAATAACAAATTGACCCCAGCCAGCTTCGCGCATTGACTCGATCCGCTGCTTTAATTCTTGCTCGGTCGCGGTAAAGGTGGTGCGGCGGATCAGCTCGGCGTTGATGAAGCGGCGTTCCTCCGGCTTCACGAACACGAAGTGTCCGCGGTGGTTCATCAGGTAGCGCGCATCGGGCGGTTCATAGGTCCGCGCCATCTCGACATAGCCGCGTATGTTCTCCGCAACGGACGCCGGCACCTCAGACGTATTCTGCCAACCTTCCATGTCGAGGTCCGCCGCCCGGTGCAGCAACACCGCCGCCCGCGGCCCGGCCTGCGCGAATGCGCGCGGCGAGTCGGCCGACTCGCCCGGTTCCAGAACGCAGCCACAAGACCATGCCGTCGCGTAGAGGTCGCCGGCTGAGCGACCGCCCTCTGCCCAGCTCTGCTGCATCGATCGGATCGCGCCCCGGGCACCATCGACGTCGGCAACGAAGCTCATCCAGGCAGCGTTCAGTTTTGTCGTCAATGCCTGCGACTTCGGGCCATACGCCGAGACATGCAGGCGGATCGGGTCCTTGGTGTTAATCAGGTTCGCGTCAGGGTTGAGGAAGCGGATCTTTTTGCGCTTGCCCTCAACATTGGTCTCGATCGTCTCGCCGTTCAGCAATGCGTAGACGATACGAATGTATTCCTCCATGTCGGCGAGTTTCATCGCGCCCAGGCCCATGGCGCGGCGGGCCGAGAAGCCGGTGCCGACCCCGAAATCGAGGCGCCCGGGCGCCATGGCGTTCAGCGTGGCGAAGGCGTTTGCGGCGACGGCGGCAATGCGGTTGGAGGGTACTAGGACGCCGGTGCCCAGGCGGATGCGGCTGGTCTTCATCGCCGCGGCGGCCATCGCGACAAAGCAGTCCGCCGTAATCATCTGCGTGTCATAGAACCAAGCGTGAGTGAAGCCGAGTTCCTCGGCGCGCTGAACGAGCTTCCAAGAATCGTGCGACGTGGCGATGCCAATGCCGAAATCCATGCGAGTCCCCTGAGCGTTTCCTCAGGGCAACCTTAGGGGGTTTCGCCGCCACGGGAAATGTACCGCGGTGGGGCGGAGACAGGTCGCTATCAGTACTGCGCGTGTGCCGCCGACGAGCGGGCGGCGGTCAGCAAACCGCCCCGCCGCAAATCCGCGTGCCCCGCATGATTCGGTGGAACGCCTCGGCATTGTATGCCGCCGAGCGCTCGGCACCGCGACTGTCCCGCAACGCGACGGACGCTTCAGCCCGTCTTTGATTTGAGCTCGTCGAGCTGCATCCGTGCCCCCGCGGTCATGCAGGCTAGATCGGACGTCAGCATCACCATGTCGAAGCCGCGCTTCACCGCGCCCGC
>JASHVB010000771.1 GCA_030039695.1 Acetobacteraceae bacterium | reverse complement strand
GAAGTTGCGTCCCGGATTGGCGAGGACCTCGTGAAACAAGGCGCGCGCCGCGTTGGGTTCGGCGATGCGGACGAGCGCTGCCGCGAGCTGCGCACGGGCAAGCGGCGTTGGTAGTTGATCGGCACGCGTTTGGATCACACGGATCGCGCCGGCGGGCGCCTCGCTGGCAAGCGCCAGCACGTAGGCCGCGTAGACTTGCGCAGCGCCTTCCATGGATCCGGTGTCTGACTCGGATGCCTTGCCGACGAGCCAGTGCAAAGCGGCGTCGATCGCGGTTGGCGGTACCGCCGCACCGTCGTCGCGTGCGCGTAACAGAAACTCGGTCGCGTACGCCGTCAGCCATGGCTGCGCTTCGTCTTCCGATGACCAAAGGCCGAAAGCGCCATCGAAGCGTTGCCGGTCGAGCACCGATTCGACCGCCTGCTCTAAACGTCCCGCGCGATCCTCACCGGCGGTCGGACCGGAAGGCAGCATCGCGAGCGGCAAGCCCCGGCTCACGGCCTGCTCCAGACAGTCGAGCGGATAGTCGGAGAGCGCTTGCACCAATCCCGCTGTATTGTACCTGACCGCGCTGCCGACGCTGAGTGTTGCTTTCCATGTTCCGGGCAGGAAGCCGGTGGTCTCAGGCGCAATCGTCGCTGTCGCCCCGGGAGCGAGCTCGCTGCCCTGCGCCAAGACGATGGAGGCCCGCGCCGGATGCACGGAAATGTCCGTCTCGTGCCGCACGGTGAAGCCGCCTGGCCCCGTCACATCAAGCGAGAGATGACCGGATCCCGGCGCGTCGGCCTGCAGGCCGCTCAGCGCGAGCGTGCGGCCGCCACGCGCCAGCGTCGCCATGAGATCGGCAGGTCCAGTGAGCGATATCGCACCCGCCGTCGTGAGATGCACCGAGACTGCGCCGGCGGGCAGCTCCACGTTGTGCAGCAACACGGCAAGGCGGGCATCATCGCCGGGTGCGAGAAAGCGCGGCAGCAGCGCTTCCGCTATCAGGGGATCGCGAACGGTCACATCAGCATGTCCAGCACCGATTTTGTCGCCGGCCCACGCCACCACCATCAATCGGAGCTGGCCGTCGAAATCCGGCAGCGCGAGCTTCACCCGGGCGATGCCATCGCTTCCGGCACGTACGGGCGGCGTGAACAATGCAACGACGCGCTGTGGGATCGGCGGCGGAGTCGCATTTGCCATCTCACCGCCGCCTCCCTGATGCAGCTGCGTCAGCGTGCCTTCGGCTGGTCGCAACACGCGGGCCCACTCGTCGTGGATATCGACCGCGAGGGTACGGCGGCCGAAAAAATGCGCGAGCGGGTCGGGTGACTGGAAGTCGGTGAGCTGCAACACGCCCTCGTCGACCGCAGCCAGCGTGAGCCAGGCGCCGGGCGTGGTTCGGACCGCAACCGTTGCCTCGGTGCGCGGGCGCAGCACGGGTGGCGTATCAAATGCAACACGCAGCATGCGTGCCCCGGGATCAATCTGCAGCCAGGTGACGCCGATCGCACGGTCCGATGGTTGGGGCACTGCGCCGGGGGCCTCCAGGACGGGGTGGAATACGTGGACGACGACGTAGGCACCCGCGCCCCAGTCTTCGGCGACCGGCACGTCGAGATCGGCGCCCGCTGCATGAACTTCGAGAGCGCGGATCAGGTGAACACGATTGCTCAACACGAGAAGCGTCGCGGACCCGCCGAAGGGCGGTGCGACGTGAATGTGCGCAACCTCGCCAGGATGGTAACTCGCGCGGTCGGCAGATATGCGCACGCGGGCCGGAATGTCCGGATTGCCAGAGAAGGTCCAACCCGAGTCGAACACGATCGAGGCAGCTGCCAGTCCCTGCCCGGTCTGCGCCAACACGAGTTTGTAACGACCGTAACCCAGCTGCCAGGCGAGCCTGAGCGGATGATCGGGAGGGATCTGCACCAGCCGGCTATCGACCGGCTCGTCCTGCCAGACAGTTTCGTAGCTGGCGACGCCGTTTCGCACCAACAGACGCCAGTCCGGCGACTGCCGCACCAGCGTCGCGCGTACCGGCATGGCGATGCGCTGGCCAGCGGGATCAATGGCGATCACGTCGAACGCGGCGGGTGCGCCGGGATTAACAGCGCCGCCGGTGAAAACGGACCGCAGCCCGATCAGCGGACCACGTGGACGGATCGGCAGCGTTTCGGTGGCGCTGACCGGACGGCCGGCTGGATCGTTGATTGTCGCTGCGAGTTTGGCGGTGAGTGGCTGGGTTACGTCTGGCAACGCGGAAAGATCGACCGGCATGGTGGTGACGCCGGAGGCATCTGTCGTACTCAGATCGACTGAACGGCTGTCCGATGGTACCGTTTCGTCTTCCAGGCCGAACTTATATCCACTGAAGGCTGGAAACGGCGCCGGATCAGGGGCGAGGCGCCACTGGCCCTCGCCGGGGAGGTCAGCGCCCGGCGCGCCATAGAGAAACCGCACTTTGATAGACAGATGGCTGGTACGTTCAGGCGCCAGTGGCAGTGGAACCGCGCCGAATTCGACCGCGAGCCGCGCGGGCACAAAAGCCTCGACGCGAAAGCTGGCATAACCGATCTCTGGGGCATCGGGTTCGGTGCGCAGTGCAATCTTCCACTCGCCTGCCTGCGCGCCACCGGAGAGAGTGATCGGCACGTCAAGTGCGTGGTCGTCGCTGCGCTTTGGCACCATATCTGCGAACACCTGACCGCTGGGGCGGGTGACCACGACATGTATCGGGACATCGACCGGACGGCGGGCGCCGTCGCGTAGCAGCGCCATCATGTGCACTGTTTCGCCGGGACGGTAGATGCCGCGATCGAGCCAGACGAAAGCGTCGAGCGGGCCAGGCTGCGGACGGCCGGAAACGCCACGGTCGGAGAAATCAAAAGCCGGCTCGCTCAGATCGAGCAAGGTGAAATCGCCATCGGGCCCCCTGAGGTGCAAGGCCGCCGGCGCCATTCCGCCCGTCCCCGCGAGCAACGGCGCGGCGAACCGGGCGATGCCATCAGCACCGGTGGTCGCGGTTGCGAGAACGCTGTTGTTCGCTGAGATCAGTGTGACGGCGACATCTGGCTTCAGCGCGGCGTACGCATAGCCGCGAACCTGCACCGTGAGGCCATCGTCGCCTCGCCACGTCGTCGGCGCGAGGTCAGTGCGCAGCACCATCTGCATGGCGATTGGTAAGACGTCGCCGGTCGGCGTCCCATCGCCCGGGCGAGCCACCAATATGTAGAGCCCCGGTTTCCCGATCGGACCGGGCAGCGGTACGGTGGTATGCACGAGCTCGTTGCGGGCAAAGTCTGGGACCTCCGCGCTTCCCGTCCAGACCACTTGCCCGTCCTGGTGCAACAGCGAGTCGGTATCATAAGAGTCGAGATGGCTCCCAACCGGGTGGTTGGTGAAAAACGCCTGCAGACCGCGCTCGGAAACCTGCGCGAGGTCCAGCCTGACCTTTGAAAGGTTGACACTCGCGAGCGAAACCTGCGCGGGCGTGCTCGCCGGCTGGAGGAACCGCGCCGCGTCGAATACAAGGCGCGGCATACGGTCCGGCATCGCAACCGCGAGTGTAATGGACTGTTTCAGTCCGAGGCTGTTTGCACCCGGCATGCCCTGCAGCAGCGTCACCTGCGTTGTTTCGCCGGCTGGCAGGCCGGCAATGCAGATGTCGCCCGATTCAAGCGTGACCGCGACATCACGCTTGGCGGGCTGCAGCCGTACCCAGTCGCCCGGATGGAAGTCCGGACCGCTGCCGACGCGGCCGGTAAAACCGATGCAGACTCGCGCGGGGAAACTTTCCGGCTGGGTGTGGACCGAGCGCACCAGCAGGCCATACGTCTGCATCCGGGTCACCAGCTCGCGCTGCAGCGCGGCATCGTCGGGTGCACGCCGGGTCTCCTCCGTCAGTACCTCGATTTCGGGAAGTTTCCGCCCGAGCGCGCCCAGTGCGATTTGCATAACGCGCAATGCCGGCAATTGGTCCGGTCCGGGGTTGGTGTCGCTGTAAGCCTGCCAAGCTGCCGCCAGAGCGTGCGCATGCTCGGGTGTCGGCAGCCGCTCCAGGCCCTGCGCAAGCGCTAGCCAGAGCGCCGGCGTGCTGTCGCCGGCGCCGAGGCGCTGCTTGAGCAGAGGCACCGCGTGCACCCAGTCGTCGGCGGCGATCGCCTGCGCGGCGCGTTGCTCGATCCCGGTCCGGGCGGCGGGGTTCATCCCGGCCGGGACCGCGTTATGTAGTGCTGCGGCGTAGGCGTCTGCGTCGGCGGCGAGACCGGGCAGTTCCAGATCCTGGGCGAGAACCGGTTGGAACGCCCTAAGAAGTACCGATGTGAGCACCAGGAAGAGAGCAAGCCTGACTGGGCGCATCAGAGGCGTCTCCTGGAGAAAGGTTCCGAACAGAGACACAGAGACAGGGAGAAGGGAAGTTTGGAGTTGACGCGGATAATGTCGTGGCGGGCTCAATCTGCACGAACCAATAGGCACGGTCGGCGTGACGCCCATCCTGGAAACCCAGTGCAACGAAGAAGCCGCCGAAGCTCCCCCATGCCTGCCGCCGTCGGCCGCACCTGTGCCGCGGTGCCGTTTGTTGAGGTGGGTGGCAAGGCGATTGAAAGTCGCGCCAGCATTGTCGAACTATCGGTCCGCGACTTCGCATCCGCCCCCCCGAAGGTGCGCCAGTGAGCGATCTCGGCCAGAACAGAGACGTCAGGTCTCGCGTCCATCGCCGCCTTGCATGGTGTGAGACGGCCGGCTCTGCTGCGGCGGCAGTTGTGGGACTGATCGGATCTGAAACTACTGGCCGGCTAACGTCTTCGCCGGGTGCACCGTCAAGCGAGACGCATATCCCGACCGCTGCCGGTTGAGGTCTCCACGAGCTCGTGCTCGATGTCACGGAGGATCCGCGCCCGCACCGGCTCCGCGCGCCCGCGCAGCGAGGCGAGATGCGGTGCCAGAGCCGCGGCACCGGCACCTAACGCGGCATGGCGCAATACGTCGTCCGAAATCAGTGCCTCGCAGCCCAGCTCGCGGGTCAGCCCCTCTAGCCGCGAGGCGACGTTCGGCGCGTCGCCGAGGGCGGTGAAGGCGACGTGGTCGCGGAACCCAATCTCGCCCACCACCGCCTGGCCGCAATGGACACCCACACCGAACTGGATCGGCCCCGGCAGTTCCTGCGCCAGCGCGGCATTGAGCCGACGCATATTGCGCGCCACCAGTTTCACTGCGGTCACGGCCTGGCGGCAGGCGGTGTGCGCGTCGCAGTGCAGGCCGAAAATCGCGAGCACCCCGTCGCCGAGGAACTGGTTGGGCACACCCCCCGCCTCCACGACCGCAGCAGATATCGCCGCAACAAAGCGCCCCAGGATGAACACGTTGTCGTACGGCAACCGCAGGGCCGCAAGTTGCGTAGAACCGCGCATGTCCGCCACCAGCACAGCGATGAAAAGCTCGTCAGGGATCGCGCGCTCCTGGCGGCGATGCAGGAACGCGGCCTGCGCGTCCGGCGGGACCAGGGGCAGCACCCAGATGTCAGTCGCCGGGCGCAACTGGCAGGCCAGTCGGATATGGGCGGGATCGGCGCGTAGGCGGGCGAGCACCCGGCGTTCTGCTTCCCCCGGCGGTGGCAACCACGGCGCGCCCAGGACGCGCACGCGGCACAGTGAGCAGCGGGCGCGGGCGCCGCACAATCCGGCATGGGGAATGCCAGCGAGCAGGCTGGCCTCCAACACGCTAAACCCGATCGGGACATGCTGCCTGTGGCCATCGGGATAGAAGACGCAAATGCGGCCGCGGCGACGCTCTACCGCGCCACGCAGAACACGCGCTAAAACCACCAGCAGGAGCGCAGTGCCGTCGAACGCCAGGAAATCGTTGCGCAGGTCAGTGAGCCAAAGATTTTGTGCCGGCGTGCCGACACGCGACGACGCCGTGGCGGCGGCCAGCCAGACCGGGTTGCGAGCCAGTGCCACGACTTCACGGCCAGCCTGCAGGTAGCCAAGCAATGCAAGCACGGGCAACAGCACCGCGATTGCGAGCAGGGGCGCGCGCAGCCGTGGGAACCAGGGCTTCACGCGCAACCACAAAGCAATGCCGAGACAGGCATGCAGCCACGCGACTACGAGCAGCGTGAGCTGAATCCAGCCGAGCGCCGGCGAAGCAATCCAGAAGGAATAGAGTTCCTGCGCGTAGCCCTTGTTCACGCCGAACTCGGCAAAGGCGATGCGCGTCACGGCAAGATGGTTGGCCAGTAGCGGCGGCACGGCCAATCCCAGCAGAAGCTGCGTCAGTTCCGGCGGAGACCAATGCAGGCGGCGGCGTTCATACAACGCGTACAGTCCCAGCACGAAATGCACCGTCAGCGCCAGATAGAGCACACTGGTACCAATCCATCCTTGCCAGATGAACTTCTGTACGAGTAGGCCGCGTTCCATCAGCGCCAGTGAAACATTACCCAGCGCATGGTTGGTCAGATGCAGCGATACATATGAAAGCAGGATGAGGCCGCTGCCCAGGCGGATCTGTCGCACGCCGGACGGCCGAATCTGTCGGATCATCATGATCGGCGACGCCACCCTGCTCCCCTGCGCCTCGTCCTTGCGTGGATGGGAGAATAGCCCATGGCGGACCAATTCTGTATCGTCACTGCATGACACTGACGCGGGTCCAGGATGTAGTGCTGGAACAACTTGGTCGTCACCCGCTGATGCAACGGCTCGCGGGCAACGATCTGCGCGCGCTGGTGGGCAACGCAACCGTGCGCGTGTTTGACGAGCGCGCCACGCTGTTTGCCCAAGGCGACGAAGGCCGGTCGGTGCTGGTGGTGGTTCACGGTTACGTGAAGCTATCGGCGGTCACAGCGGGCGGGCGTGAAGTGGTGTTAGATGTCGTCGGCCCCGGCGATGTGTTCGGCGAGCTGGGGGTGCTGACGGACCAGGGGCGTGCCGCGACGGCCATGGCGTTGATGCCATGTTCGGTGCTTTTGATCGACGCACACGCGTTTCTCGCGGCGCTCGGGCGATCGACGGAGGCGATGTTCTGGATGATCCGCCTGCTCGGCCGGCGGCTCAACAAGACGACGCAGCAGATGATTGACGGACTGGACCTACCGGCGCCGGCGCGGCTCGCCAAGGCGCTGTTGGAGCTTGCGGCGTTGCATTCGCGGCCGGCGGCAGTCGGGCTACGGATCAGCCTGCCGCTGTCGCAGCGCGAGCTGGGTGCCATGACTGGACTGATCCGGGAAAGCATCAACAGGCACCTAGGGATTTGGCGTGATGCGGGCTGGCTGAGCCTGTCAGGGCGCACCCTGACACTGCACAACATTTCGGCTCTGCGCGCGCTGGTCGCAGAGCAAAGCGAGGGCTGAGGTGCTCGGCGTGCGGCTCGATCTAGCCGCCATGCCAATGATCAGCGACGTGGTGGGATTCGAAGCTGCCCGGCCGAACGGCCAATCCGCGCTCCGCGTGAATCCATCGACGCCCGATCTCGCTTTGCCTGATGCCGTCGTTGCGCGACGCTGCAAACGTCAACAGGACGCCCCTCTCCAGCCCTAGCCGTTTGCGCCAGTCCGTCCATCGCCTCAGGCAACCGTCGTAGCGCGCGCGGGTGGTGCCGACCAACGCCTTAAGGTCGCGGGCCAATATATCGGCTCATCCGACGCTGTTTTAGCCTGCCCGGTCCAGGGGTCCGATCTGCGACGCATGGCTGCTACTGGCAAGGTGGTGGGTTGCCGTTGGAGCACACCGTCGTGGATCCCGACGGCACGAC
>JASHVB010000770.1 GCA_030039695.1 Acetobacteraceae bacterium | reverse complement strand
AGCATCAGGAAACCGATCAGTTTCATCGACAGCATCACGGTCAGCGCCAGCACCACAACGGTACCACCGAAGCCGAGTTGGGCGCCGATCTGTGACGCCACCGCCAATGCGAACACGACAGCGAGTGCGCCGATCACCAGGCTGGAGCTCGCCTGCAGGATGACGTGCACTTCGCGCGGAACACGCATACGTCGGATAATACGGAAGATCAGGTAGGGCAGCAGGCAGCCGCGGAACAGAAAGGTCAGGATGGCGATCAGGTAGAGTTCCGGATAGTTGCCGTAATAGCCGACCGATGCCGACAGAACCCCGATCAGCCACGACTCCGCGGTGAAGGCGTAGAGGTAATGCCGCAGCCAACGCGATCCGAGCATCACAAAGGCAAGCAGCAGGCTGGCGATGGCGATGAGGCTGAACACCGAGGCGGCCAACGGAGAGAGATGTGCTGCGAGCATGGCTCAGCCCACTTGCGTGCCGATGATGGCGAGAACAGCCAGCAGGAACGAGGCCGCAAGCGGCTCCTGATAGCGGTAGAAGCGCAAACGCGATTGTGTGGTATCGACCACCACCACCGCGCACGCGACCACGACGAATTTCAGCATCAGGGCGATGACGCTGCCGAGCACGCCCAGTGCGGTGCCTTGGTAGGACAGGGCCCAGGGCAGCAGCAGCACATTGCAGAAGATTGTATAGAGGATGAATTGCTTCATCGTCGAAGCCCAGCGCAGCAGCGCCAGCAGCGGGCCCGAGTATTCGAGGATGCGACCCTCCTCGATCATGTATACTTCGATGTGGGTGTTGGAGTGGATCGGCAGGCGGTCGGTCTCCACCAGCAGCAGCACGAAGAAGGCTGCGACCAGGAACAGATGCGTCGGGCTCCAATAGACCGCCGGCTGCTGCACCAGCAAATGGTTCACCACGAAGGGCAGCATCGCCTTCGCCAGCAGCGTGATGCCGACGAATACCAGGATGAGCGTGGGCTCGGCGAGGATCGCCACCATGACCGCGCGGCTGGAGCCGATGCCACCATAGGCGCTGGCGGTGTCCAGCCCCGCCAGCGTGATCATGAAGGAACCAAGCGTCAGGATCAGCCCGCCGCCGAGGATGTCGCCCATGTCGGAGAGGGGCAGCGGATAGTTGGTCAGGACGGGGATCAGGATCGGCACGGTCATCATGCAGGTGAAGGCGACAACGGGCGTCACGAAATAGAGCCAGGAGGCGGTCTCCGGCGCGACGATGTCTTTGTGAAATAGCTTCCACAGGTCGCGGTAGGGCTGGAAAATGCCGGGGCCTTGGCCGCGCTGCACGCGTTCCTCGAACTGCACGATGATGCCTTGCAACAGCGGTCCGAGGCAGATGACGGTGAGAACCTGCAGCACTTGCAGGACGATGTCGCGCACCGTGATCATGTGCGCCCTCGATTCATCTGGGGGACGCACGCGTAGGGCTCACGGACCTGGGAACCGCGTCGAGCCGCCGTAATCATCACACTCCTCCCGTGCTCGCGTACGAGATCAGGAGGAGTCATTAGCCCTGAGGGCGGTTACGGGCGGACTCCATCGCCACCGGTGCGCTACTATGGGGCTTTCCGGTGCATTGTCAACCACGAATAAGCCGCCACAGGGACCACGAAAGCGAGCATCAACACCGTCGCCGCCATTCTGATGATGATCACTGCGTCGTGGGATCGGACTTTCCGCAACTCCCGTTGCCACCAGATCCAGATCGATGAAATCTGGTGCTTCGTCTATGTCGAGGCGAAGAATGCCCCAAATGCAAATGTGCCGCTAGAGGCTCAACGCGGGCGCAAGACTGTATCCAGACCGGCTCGTCAATAGCCATGATGGCGACGCTGCAGGAGCGCCTATCGTCAATCTAACCCCCGCCGCGCCGAGGGGCGGCCGGAACCCGGCCAGGTTTCGACGAGCTCATCCTGGCACCGGAGAAAATTGCAATTGAGGTCGAGACACCACCAAGCAGTCATCGCGCTCCACCTACGGTGCGACGGTGCTCAGTCAGGGGGCAGATGGCGCCGTATTCGCGCGGCGACCTCGGCAATACGATCCACATCGCTCGCTCCGGTGCGCGACCAGTTCAACAGCAGCCGATCGTCGTCGTGGCGCGGTAGGACATGCACATGCAGGTGCGGGACCGTCTGATACGCGGCAGGGCCATTCGCCTGCACCAGACTCAGGCCTGGTGGGGCAAGCGCCCGCTGTAAGCCAGCGGCGACGCGCACCACGAGACGGGCAACCGCCGCGAACGCATCGGGTGGAATGTCGAACACCGTCGGCCAGTGGCCTTTCGGGATGACCAGACAATGGCCAGGATTGGCCGGATGAATGTCCATGAAAGCCATCGCCTCCCGATCTTCGACGAGCAGCACGCATTTCCCCGTATCAGCGACGATTTGGCAGAACACGCATTTGCGATCGTGTGGCATCATCTCTCCTTGCATGCGCCGTGAAGCTTTCGCTGCCCCGGGCGCGATCATGGCACGATGTGCGCAGACCGACGGAGTCGGTCACAGTCGGGTTCCGATGGCTTGCCCTAACCAACCTTCAGCGAAACGTCGCGCTCGCAGCTGACCGATGAGACCGTCAACCGCCAGAGGTCCACCCTCGATTGGCTTTACCGGGGCAGCTGCTCAAGCTCGGGGCACGTTATCAAACATCGTTGCGCTTCCCGACAACCGAGGTTCGCAAATCGCTCAGACGCTCTAACGCCGTCATGGCGGAATCGGGAGCGGACGCAGCGAGTGCCAGTATAAGCGCCTCAAGAGCGACGAAGGTTGCGCCATGCAGCGCCACACGGTCGGCTCTCCCCCTTGGCACCGGGAGGACCAGCCCTGTCAACTGGGCAAACCGATTATTGGCGCGATCGGTGATCAATACCGCAGGAAGGGAGAGCCGTTTGGCCTCGCGGCAGAGCGCGGTCACCTCTCGGTATGGCTGTGTGTAAGCCATCATAAGCAGCCCGTCACCGGCGCGGAGGTCGAGCATCTGGTCGGCAAGTGCGAGGCCAGTTGCGTCGAGGACCCGCGCTCTGCGCCCGGTACGAGTTAGGAGAATCGCCGCATAGTGCGCTAGCGCGGCTGTAGGGCCGATGCCGAACAGATTGATTCTCCGTACTTTATGTAGCACTTCGGCAGCCGCAACAATGCGGGTGCGCGCATCAGTCGACTGCAACGCCGCCAGCCCCTCCCGATGTACCTCCAGCACAACATCAATGGCATGTGCCGCGTCGGGCCCGACGTCCGCCAGTGTACGGCGCAGGCCCTTCACGCCTCGGGACTGACCCTCGATCCCCGCGATCAGCGTCCGTCGGAGATCGTCGAGGCCGGAAAATCCGAGCGCCTGAACGGTGCGGACGATAGTCGCATCAGAAGTACCAATCGACGCCGCCATCTCCACCGCGGAACTGGCAAGTACAGTCAGGCGGTTTTGATCAATAAACTCCACCACGCGCCGCCCCGCAGGAGCCAGCGTTCCTCGAACTGCAGCCGCACGCCTCCGAAAGGGGTCGGGTCCATCATGTTGCGCGTTCTTTGCGGCACTTAAGCTGTCTGGGCGAATGCTACTCATTCGGCGCCTTCTGTAGCATTTACTGTTGCGTATTTCCTTCCGTAATTTATACTACAATGAGGATGTAGCGGTTCGCGGTCCGATCGAGCCGAATGCTCGGGTGGACGCCACGAAGGAGCGTTGCACGTGAGCGACTGTAGGCGGGGCCAGTCGGCAGGCAGGAATTCAACGCGCGACAACGAGCCCGTGTCGCATCACAGCGAGCTGCAGCGTCGACAGACTCCACCGAAGCTCGTGGCAAACTTGCCCGCGGCCGAATGCAGGGTGCAAAGGGAGCGTCTCGGGTGGTCTGTTCAGGACCTCTCCTCGCGTTCTGGGTTTCCGGTGGACACGTTGATGGAATTCGAAGGCGGGCGTCGGACACTGGGACTGTCGGCCCAGGTGGCCCTCCAACGCGTCCTACGAAAGGGGGCACGAGCCATCCATCCTTAAAAGCAGTGGCACGTAATCCAGGGATTGCGAGCCCTCGCGGGATGCCCTCAATCACCTCACCAGCACCGGAAGCAAGTGGCGCGCATATGTCCAGGTATCGGCAAGCGTTCGGTACCCGGCCCGCGGCGCGATGTGACGGTGTCGCTCCTGCAGGTACGCATTGAGGGCGCTTACTTGCTCTTCCGGAATGGCTGGCCGTAGTTCTTCGTCGCCAATCGTGCACAGGCGATCGAGTAGCTCTACCGCTTTTGCCCAGTACCATGCACGTTGCTCAGGAAGGGGCGCCGCGCGCGCGCAGAGACAGATCAAACGAGCCGCCGCACCGGCAATCTGGTCGCATTCGCGCGCGTCCGTGGGCACGCCAACTTTGGATAGCAGAGCTGTCACCTGCTGGTAGACTTCGGGCCGGATTCTGTTCCTCACTCTCGACGTGGCGAATGGCATGTCCGATACGGTGTTACAGAATTCTGTCCTTATGCGCGGCAATAGCTCGGTGCGCATGACCGCGATCAGTAGGGATGCACGCTCACCGTCATGTCCATCGCGGGTACCGACAATCAACGGCGCAAATGGCTTGAGTCGCTGTCGCAGTTCCGCAGGCATCTCGTCGTTGATTGGCATAGCGAACCGCCGGATTACCGCTGACGCCGTCGCGGGATTGTCGGAATGACTCTCGCCGGCGAGGAATGCTGCCAACGACATGAGGCAAAGTCGGCCCTTTCCACGATCGCCGGCACCCCGAACCAACTCGATTTGCCGGTATAGGCCTTCGAACCTGATATCCACGGTCATTGCTTGCTGCCTCCTAAGCCGCCTCACCTCGGGGTAACCGAGAGAATGATCCAGGATTTGCGCGGTTGCGGCACGCGCGCAGACCTGAGCCCGACAGCCGTCGCCGGACGTCAACCGGTGCCGCGTGTCACGTCCTCGTATCGAGGCCCGCCTCAGAGTCGTCGGAATCGCGGAGATGCAATCAGACCGCGTAAGACGCTGTGTGAGGCGGTCGATCGACGGGCCTTCAGGGCGGAGCCATTGGTCGGGTTTTGGCTCGCATGACATGCCTACCATCCTCTCCGGGGCACATTGTCCCGTGATCTTGGTAGGGGTCATCAGCCACAGAGGGCGATCATACGGGGGAACCCCATCCCCAAACTTGAGCTTACGGCGCTCGGGCAATGAGGTCAACAGGCCAAGGCGGCTGCGTTGTCGGATCGGTCGGACGTATTTGGGGAGGATCGGTCATACGCCCGTCGCGCGGGTACGAGAGCATAAGAAGATAGCGAGAGTCTTCCTGCGAGTGCAGCGAACATGCCATAGTCGCGCAGTGGCCTTCACAGCGGATCACGCGCGGTGGGCAGGGCTGATGAGCGGAACAAAGATCGCCTCTGTTACAGGTCGTCGTGTTTGGGACAGCCGTGGTCACCCCACCATCGAGGTCGAGGTTGCACTCGTCAGAGGTGCGAAGGGCCGAGCGATGGCTCCAGCCGGAGCCTCTGTCGGAACCGGTGAGGCTCTCGATTTACGAGACGGCGGAGAACGCTTTGCGGGATTCGACGTCACGCGCGCTGTC
>JASHVB010000769.1 GCA_030039695.1 Acetobacteraceae bacterium | reverse complement strand
CGGCTTCGCGCACCGCGGCGGCGATGCCGGCGCGCAGGAGGTCCATGAAGGTGGAGAACCCGTTCTCGCTGCGGCCGAGCGCGTCGGAGACCTCCAGCGCACGCATCGGCGACAGGTTGGGGAGCTCGGCGAGGACCTTGTCGACCAGAGCGGCGATTCTCAGGCCTTCCTCGTCGGCGAGCGTCAGTGCACGACCGGGGGAGCCTTCGGCCAGGGTCAGCAGGCGCCCGCGTTCGTCGTCCGAGAGGTTCGGCAGGTAGTCGGCCATGAGGCGGGTCATCGGCTCGTCGGCCAGTGCGGACAGGCGCAGGCGGCGGCATCGACTGCGGATCGTCGCCGCAATGCGACCGGGTGCGGTGCAGGTCAGCAGCAAAATCGCGCGAGGCGGCGGCTCTTCCAGGATCTTCAACAGAGCGTTGGCGGAAGCTTGGTTCAGGTCCTCGGCGCCGTCGATGATCGCGACGCGCCAGCCGCCTTCGGCGGGGGTGAGGGCCATGAAGGCGTTGATCTTGCGGATGTCGTCGACGGCGATCTGGGTCCGCAGGCGACCGGTCTTCGCGTCTCGTTTGAGTTCGACGCTGTGGAGGTCAGCGTGGCTGCCGGCGGCGACGCGGCGGAACGTGGGGTGCGTAGTCTCGAGCGCAAGCGAGTCGTTGACCGGGCGCCCAGAGAGCAGGAAACGGGCGAAGCGGTAGGCGAGCGTCGCCTTTCCTACCCCGTTCGGCCCGGTGATCAGCCAAGCGTGGTGCAGGCGGTTGGCACGCAGCGCCCCGAGCAGCGTCGCCTCGGCGCCTTGGTGGCCGAGAAGCGTGGGATTGGCACGTGGGTCCGGGGCGGGCATGTAGCGTTATACCCCTCTTCCGCACAGCAGCAGAGGTTCGGGTGACGGTGTCGCGCCGTCTCAGTGCCCCTCACCCCATCAGCTCCCGCTGCCGTAAGACAAAGATGCAGGCCGCCGTCGGTGCCCTGCGACGGCAGCGTCATTGCGCGGAGCGCTGTGCCGGCACCATCGCGCCTAGCGCTGTGCCGGCCGTGCAGTGGCGGTTCAGCGTCGCCGAAACGGAACCGTTGCCACGACAATGATCTTCCATCTTGTTGCGGACCGGCTGCCCTGCGGCCACCACGCTGCGGCAACCCGGAACTCACTCTACTGAACATGGGTGTCCGCCCGGTGCGGTCGCGGGCGGATGGTTCCCGATTCTGCCGGATAGGGTCTCCACGCGCGGCACGACGACAGCCCTTGCCTGCCCGGCCGCCTCGCTCGCCGGACGCTTGACAGAACGTTCCACCGCTGCGGAACAAACTATAATTGCGTGACAGAATGGCAATCCCGCGGCAAAATTCCGCGGTGAACGTCCTTGCACCACCAAAGGCCCGCCTCGGGATCGAGATCGTGCATGACCTCGTGTGCCCGTGGTGTTTCCTTGGCGTCCGCCGGTTGATGCGCACGCTGCGCCGCCGCCCCGATATACTTTATGAACTGGCCTGGCGGCCGTTTCTGCTCAATCCCGACATGCCGCGCGGCGGCATGGCGCGTCCCGACTACGTCGTGCGCAAGTTCGGCGGCGAGGATCGGGCGCGGCGACTCTACGCCTCGATCTCCGAAATCGGCCGCAGCGAGGGCGTTCAGTTCCGCTTCGACCGCATCCGCCGCACCCCGTCCTCCGTCGATGGGCACCGCCTGGTCCGCTACGCGGCGCGGTTCGGCCGCGCCGATGCGATGGTCGAGGCGCTCTTCTCAGCGCATTTCACCGACGGGCGTGACGTCGGCGACCACGCTACGCTGCTCGCCGCCGGCCACGCCTGCGGGCTCGATCCGGTCGCGGTGCAGCGGTTCCTGACGGGCGACGACGAACTCGACGCGGTTCACGCCGACAGCTTGCGGGCACACCGGCTGGGCATCAACGGGGTTCCCTGCTTCGTCATCGCCGGACGCCACGCGATCGCCGGGGCGCAGGAGCCGGAGGTGATCGAGCGGTTGCTCGACGTGGCGGCGGTGGAAGCAGAGGAACTGTAGGCCTATCACGCCTCTCTTCGTACGCCCGCGCGGTGACCGCCGGGCTGCCATACGGGCCGATCGGCAGCCCGATGAACGCGGACATGTGCCACACGGTCCCCGGCCGTGGCAGCGGGAGCCAGATGCCGCGCGCGGATTACGTGGCATTCCCCGGGGTTTGCCTGCGCGGTCGCACGCGAGGGGGGGTTGGCACGCGCGTAGCTGTCGGTACCGGCAGGCAAAAAACTCGCAAAGTCAGGCGACTGGGCGGATGACCAGCCGCCGCTGCTGAGCCGAGTCAACGCGGCGAAAATTGCCTTCCGTCGATGCAGGCTGTCGCGAGCCGCCTCACGCTTCAGGGCCGCGCACGAAGCACATGATGCCGCGAAAAGGCGTGTAGCAAACAATGGCCCGACCGGTCGGGTTGTCGGTTCGCCGTAGCACGACGGAGGGCGGGACATCCTCCCACTTTCCCATCACCAGGGCCTGGTACTGACCGCCATGTATTCGGAAGTCGGTGGCGCGGCAGTCGGCCATGGAGCAACAGGACATGCCGGTGCCGGGCTGGCGCAGGCTCTGAAACCACGGCTCAAAGCGCAGGTCGGATTTCGGTGGAGGATTCG
>JASHVB010000092.1 GCA_030039695.1 Acetobacteraceae bacterium | reverse complement strand
AACCGCTCGACGGTCCATCGCAGGGTATCGCCCTGGCCCAATCCACGATTCAGGACGCGCACGACATCGCCCAAGGCTGGTCCGGACGCATGCGGCGCACGGTTGGGAGCTTGGAATCGAGCTGCCGCAGAATGCCGTCGCGATGTGCCTCGTCGCGCCGTTTCCGAACCTCGCGGATCGCCTCCGGGTCGCGGGTGCGCAGACCCGGATTGCCGCCGATGCGTCCACGGGCCCGGCCAGCGCGCAGGGCAGCCTTGGTCCGTTCGGCGATCAGCGCCCGCTCGAGCTGGGGTTCTCGTCAGCTCCGCGCAGAAAGTGACGACAACCAAGTAGTTGATTTGGCAGGGAAAACTCGTGGACCACGCGGCCACTACATTGATTCAATTCAGTTTCTCCTTTTCCTGATTACGTCGCCATCTTTCGCGCGGCGGATGTTTTTTACCGCCGAGCAAGGTCTTGCGATGGAGCCCGGGATCGAAGTTGAAGATCCCGCGCATGTCGATTTGGGGATGCGCGACCGGGGCGGCCTGACCGACAAGTTCGTCGGGAAACTGATCCGGCATTTGCCGCGTCACGACCGGCATGTGTTGCGCGTTCCAGGCCATGATGATGTTGGCGCCGCACTCCGAACGAGGGGCGCCGGCGTAAGCTGGGAGTTTTCATGTCGCCGTCGGCAAGGAGACGACGCTGCTGCAATGAAGATGAGCAAGATGCAGGGCGGCGTGTTCGGTGCCGTCAGCGACAGCACGAAACTTCGCGTCGGCCTACCGTGAACGAGGCGTCGTCCTTCCGACACGACCGTTGCAGGACCAGAGCAGAAGTTCCAGTTGTCGCGTGGTCAAACGGGTGACCGACCCTTTACCGGAACGGTCAGTGTGCCAGCGGCACAATGGCGCCTTCCGGCAGACCATGCTGCTCCAGTGCCGGCAGACTGGCGACGTTCCAGTCCCCGCCAAGCGCCTTGATCAAACGGATGCTGGCCTCGATGCGGCGCCGATGGATGTCGACGTCGTTGCGCTGGTTCGACAGCGCAAACTCCTGGGCGGTGATCACCTGCAGGTAGGTACCACTGCCCCCGGTGTAGAGGTTGGTGAAAAGGCGCAATGCATTGTCAGCAGCGGTCACCGCTTCGCGCTGCTGCTGCGCCTCGCGCTCAAGGATGCGCAAGGCGGCCAGATTGTCTTCGACCTGCTGGAAGGCGGTCAGCGTGGTCTGCCGATACGACGCGACGGCGGCATCATAAGCGGCCTGCACCTGCCGCGACTGCGCCTGCAGGCGCCCGCCATCGAACAGCGGTTGCGCCAGCGACGTGCCGACAGCCCAGAACAGGCTTGGCCACGCGAACCAGTTAGCGCCCGTGGTCCCTTCGAAGCCGATCATCGAGTTCAGATTCACCAACGGATAGTAAGCCGCCGTGGCGATGCCGATCTGATTGTTCGCTTCGGCCACACGGCGTTCCGCGGCCGCAATATCGGGACGCTGCTGCAACAGGTCCGATGGGATTCCCACCGCGATCGGCGGCGGCTGCAAAGCCAGCGGCACCGGCGGCAGGCTGAACACCGCCGGCGGCTCGCCGATCAGCACGGCTATCGCGTGTTCGTACTGGGCTCGCATCACGCCGATGTCGGTATCCTGGACCCTCGTCGTGTCGAGCTGAGTTTCCGCCTGCGCCACGTCGGATGCTGGCGCGAAGCCACCAGCCAAACGGTTCCTGGTGACGCGCAACGCGTCGGTGTACGCCTTCACCGTGTCGTCCAGCAGCTTCTGTTGTGCATCGGCGCTGCGCAACTCGACATAGTCCAGGGCCAGTTCGGCGTGCAGGCTGAGGCTAACCGTCTCGAGGTCGGCGGCGCTGGCTTGCGCCGCCTCGCGCGCAGCCGAGACCTGCCGGTGAACCTGACCCCAGACATCGATTTCGTAGGACAGGTCGAACGGCAGTACCATTTCGCCGGTGGGCGTCGGATGGTAATCGTTGAAATAGGGCTGCGATCCCGATTCCTTCAGGTAGGTAGGGTCGATGCCGGTCGAGATGGTGGGAAACTCGGCGGCCCGCTGAAAGCCGATCACGGCGCGCGCCTCGCGGAAGTGCGCATCCGCAATGACCAGGTTCTGGTTCGCCGCAGTGAGTTCATCCTCGAGCTGGTCGAGTTCCGGATCGCCGAGGACTTGCCACCACTTGCCGCGTCTGGCGGTGTCGCCCGGGCGGGCGGGCCGCCATATGCCGGCGATCCGATAGTCGGCCGGCGTCGCTTCCTTGAACATGTTCGACATCGGCGTCGACGGGGTCGCGTATTTTGGCCCAACGGTGCAACCGGCCAACAGCAACACCACCGCGCCGGCGAAGGACCGCCGGTCGCGTAAGCAGCGCGGGCGACGCATCAGGGCTTGGTCGCGGGCTTGCCGGCGGCCAGCCGTACGGCCGTGCCGCTAATCAGTGAATCGGACGGGTTGAGGATCACCTGGTCGTGCGGCCCAAGGCCCGACAGCACTTCCACCTTGTCGCCATAGTCGCGGCCGATGGTGACCGGTACTAGCTCGGCAATGCCACCGCGCACGACGCCGACCCGCAATCCCTCGCTCCGAAACAACAAGGTGTTCGACGGGACGGTCACCGACCCCGGCTTTCCGGGGAGCGAGAAATGCACATACGCATAAGCGCCGGGCAACAGTTTGCCCGCGGCATTGTTCACGTCCACCTCGACCCGCAGCGTGCGCGAGGTCGGGTTGATCGCGTTGTCGGTGCGCGCCAGGACACCGGGGAAACTTTCGCCGGGGTATTCGTCAACCGTTACAGTCGGGGTGGCGCCTATTCGCATCGCGGGCGCGTCGGTCTCGGGCACCGCGACGTAGATGCGCAACACTTTGATCGCCGTCAGATGGAACAGTTCGGCGGCCGGTCCACCGGCGCCGGCATTAATCAGGTGGCCGACATCGGTGTTGCGCACGGTGATCACGCCATCGAACGGCGCATAGACATCCTCGTAGGATTGCAGTTGTGCCAGCCGATCCACGTCGGCCTGGCGCGACACCACGATCGACTGATCGGCGATGAAGGCCGAGGCCGCGTTGTCGCGTTCCTGCATCGAGACCGACTGGGTCTTCAACAGGTTCTCGGCGCGTCGCGCGGTGATGGCGGCCAGCTTCGCGTTGGCTTGCGCGGTCGCCAGATCGGCGCGCGCCTGGCGCAACTGCTGGTCGAGCTCAGGCGCCTCGATCTGCGCGAGCAATTCTCCCTGTTTCACATGGGCACCGATATCGACGGTCCAGCGTTTCAGATAGCCACTGGTGCGGGCATAGATCGGTGCGTCGGAGAACGCCACCGTCTGGCCTGGCAGCAACAACTGCTGGTTCGGCGCCGCGCCCAGAGGGCGCACGACGTCGACGAAGGGTACCGTCGTCTCGAGCGTCGCGGTGGCCAGCGCGGTCTCAGCGTTCAGGCGGTTGCGAATGCCGGCGTAAATGCCGAGGCCAAGCAAGACGATCGCGCTGGCCGCAACCAGCACACCCAACTTGTGGCGTCGCTTCGCCAGCGCCTTATCGCCCTCAGGCTCACGAAGTACCAATGCTTCGGGAGTGTCGTGTGTCACGCTGTCAGGTTCCTCATTCCTCATCGGTTCGTCAGGTTAGTGTCCCGCCTATTGATCCAGGTATTTCGGCACCGGGCCGTGAGTGCAGCAGGGCAAAGACCGCTGGAACGAACACCAGCGTGGCGACGGTCGCGAGCAGCAATCCGCCGATGACGGCGCGGCCAAGGGGTGCGTTTTGCTCACCGCCGTCGCCCAGGCCCAGTGACATGGGCACCATGCCGATGATCATGGCCAGCGCGGTCATCAGTACTGGGCGGAAGCGGGTGAAGCCGGCCTCGGTCGCGGCCCGTATGGCATCGCCATGCGCGGCCAGCCGCTCGCGGGCGAACGACACCACCAGGATGCTGTTCGCAGTTGCGACGCCCATGCACATGATGGCGCCCATCAGCGCGGGCACGCTCAGCGTCGTGTTGGTGAAGAACAGGCACAGTACGATCCCTGCCAACGCTGCCGGCAGCGCCGTGATGATAATGAAAGGATCAAGCCACGATTGGAAGTTCACCACGATCAGCAGATAGACGAACAGAATCGAGAACCCGAGCCCCTCGGCCAGGCTGCTATAGGCATTATTCATGGTCTCGATCTGACCCTTGATGTGCACGAAGCTGCCGCGCGGCAACTGGCCTTGGTGCTCATTGACGATCCGCGCGATGTCCTTACCGACCCCACCGAGGTCACGGCCCTGCACGTTGGTGTAGATATCGATTACGCGGCGGATGTTGTAGTGATCGATCGCCGCCATCTCCTGCGACCGCTTGATGGTGGCGACATCGGCCAGGATCGCCGGCTCGATCTCCGTGGGCCCGGTCACCGGGATGTTCCGCAAATCGTCGATCGACTGGATGGCGTATTGCGGCGCCTGCGCGGCAACCTGGTAGTTGACACCGTTTTGCTGGTTCAGGAAAAACATGGGCGCTGTCTGGAAACTGCCACTCAGCGTGTCCACGATGCTGCTCGCCACGTCACGCTCGGACAGGCCGTCTTGCTGCGCCTTGGTACGATCGACGGCGACTTCGAAATCGGGATAGTCGAACTGTTGCTGGATGCGGGCATCGACGACCCCGGGCACCGCGCGCACCTGGTTGAGGATCTTGTCGGCGACGACCCGGTTGGCGTTGACGTTGTTGCCCTCGATCTGGATGTCGATCGGCGACGGTATGCCGAAGTTCAGAATCTGCGTGATCATGTCGGCCGGCAGCGACCAGAACGTCACGCCGGGGAATTGCTGCGCCAATTCCCGGCGGAGCGTCGCGACATAGCCTGCCACCGGATGATGATCCGCCTTGAGGGTGACCATGATGTCGGCGTCGGCGGCACCGATCACGCCGGTGGATGTGTGGGTCAGATTGATGGTGCTGTACGGTAGGCCGATGTTGTCAGTGATCGTGTCCATTTCGCGCCGCGGGACGACCCTGCGAATGGCGGCTTCGACGTGGTCGGCCAGCCGCGCAGTTTCCTCGATGCGCATGCCGGTCTTGCCCCGCATATGCAGAATGAACTGCCCGCTGTCGGTGCTTGGAAAGAAGTCCTGGCCAAGCCACGGCAGCAGCACGAACACCGACAGGCAGCACAGCAGGAAGACCGGGATGAACACGCCACGCCGCCGGACAAGATCTACCAGGATAGAGTGATAGGCGCGGCGGAACTGCTCGAACCCGCGCTCGAAGC
>JASHVB010000768.1 GCA_030039695.1 Acetobacteraceae bacterium | reverse complement strand
GACGACCGAGGACTTGCCGATGCCAGCATAGCCCGAGACCAAGACCAGCTCCGGAGTGCCATTCCTGACGACACGGTCGAACGCGGCGAGCAGCGCGTCGACTTCGCGCGCCCTGCCATACAATTTCTCGGCGATCCGAAGCCTGTCTGGCGTGTCGTCTTGGCCAAGTGGAAAGTCCTCGATTCGACCATGCGCTTGCCAGGCGGCAAGACAGCGTCGTAAATCGCGCTCGACACCGGCGGCGGTCTGGTAGCGCTCCTCGGCCGTCTTGGCGAGCAGCTTCATGATGATGCCCGAGATAGGCGGCGACACACTCGCCACCCGATCGCTAGGCGGTACCGGCCGCCGCGCGATGTGGCAGTGGACCCATTCCATAGGATCGGCGGCAGTGAACGGCAGGCAGCCCGTGACCATCTCGTAAAACGTGACGCCAAGCGCGTAGAGGTCACTCCGGGCGTCGATCGGGCGGTTCATGCGGCCAGTCTGTTCGGGAGCCATGTAGGCGAGCGTGCCCGAGATCGTCTCTGGCGGCACCGGTGCTTGCCGTTGGCTAGGCCGGCGCGAGGCGATGCCGAACCCAGTAAGCCACGCCTGCCCGCTCGCGCAATTGACCAGGACATGGGCCGGCTTGATGTCCTGATGGACGAGGCCGCTTTTGTGGAGTGCAGCCAGCGCCGTCGCTATGCCTATCGCGAGGCGCAAGAAGCGTCCCACCTCCAGGGGCGCTCCGAGCAAGCGCGTGAGCGGCTCACCGCCCGGGTCCGCAAGCACTAACCTGGTCCGACCGGGCTCCCGCTCAAGCTCAAGCGGCTGGGCCGCCCAGGCACTGTCCAGCTCGTCCTTCAATTCGTATTCATGCGCGAGGCGAGCGAGGCTGGCCGGTGAAAAGTGGTCCGCAGCGGGCACCACCGTCAGCACAGCACAGCGGGTTTCATCGGCGCCCAGGCGCCATTCCCGGCAGACAACGTATTCGCTGACCTTACACAACACCTGACGACCGCCATCTGCGTCAACGTCGACCTTTAAGCACTGGTCCATCCACAGAATCTCCACCGTCATGCCGTCGGTTGATCTCTTGCTTGTGGCGCTGGCTTCGCCGAACTGTTCGAACCACCCAAAGGGCCACGCCCGTGCGCTAGCTCCTAGCACCAATCGACGTGTGCGCGAATCCCGCCGTAGGCAGATTGCTTCGGATCTGCTTGCGTACGCGAGGAGGACGCAAGCGGCGTCCGCGCGTCGGGAGCATGGTTGTCGGCATCGATTGGCTCGATGGTTGCCATGATGTTGGCATCTGCCGTACGCAGATGGAGTGGCAGGAACGCATCCTCCCGGGCCAGGCAACTGTTCCCCTCCCGCGCCAGCTGTAGGCCGGCGAACAGGGCGCTCGCCCAGTCGGAGCTGAGGCGCGTAAGGGATGCTTGTTTGGCAAGTTCGGGATCGCGGCGAGTCCGCATAGCGAGGCCATCTGCAGCCACGTTGCCGAGACCTTTCACGAATTTGGGAAAGCCGGCGAACTCTGGCTGAAATATGCTGCGCAATCGGGGAAAGCCGCCCCGGATCATCAAGTCAGGGACGTTGCCGCGCTCATCATTTCATCCGTCCAGGGTACGACGCTGTTTGCAAAGACCCGGCGCAATGCTGCCGCAGTTGAAGCAGTGAAACGAGTGGTATTTTAGACAATCTGGCCAGTTCCGGTCGGCGCTCCCCCCGATCGCGGCTTCCGAGCGTTCGCGAAAACGAGTTCGGCACGAGCCAGAGCTATGAAGAATTCACCGAGAAATGGGTGCATCACCGATCCCACTCGGCTGAAACACGATCTCGTGTGTCGTTCCAGTAAGGTCTGGGCCCAAATCGTCTTGCCAAGAAGTCGACGAAAACGCGGACTTGCGCCAAAAGCTGCCAATTGGGAGGTCCCGCGCGTATGGAGGGTTCCTCCAGTGGACAATTGTCCAACACCGACCGCAACCGCTCTGCCGTACGTCCTCTTCAACAATAAAGGTCGGGAGTGCGACCAAGCTGACGCCTGCAGCCGCTTCCTGTCGAAGCACTTCACCATGGCTGGTAGGCCCTGCTCTCCTCCCGTTGCGTTGGAAACAGTGGTACCGCGGCCCATTCCCGAGACACATGGTGTCAGAGCTCGGCCGGAGGACCCCAACAAGATCCGCTTGACGGATTTCCGCCGGGCGTCTCATGTAAAAGGTGATGGCCTCCTCAGGGCCTGCATTGCTACGGGCCGCGAGAATTGGGTCGTGACGGACCGACCGACATCGACGGAGCGTGACATCGACGATCAGGACCCCGTGGTTCTGGTGGTGGACGACGATGAGTCCGTCCGAGAAGCAATCCGTGATCTGCTGCAATCGGTCGATTTACGGGTTGCATTGTTTGGCTCCCCGGCTGCATTCCTGCAGGCTGATCTGCCGGACGCGCCATCCTGCATCGTGCTGGATGTGCGATTGCCAGGTCAAAGCGGCCTGGAGCTTCAGGCGGAACTAGCTCGAGAGGACATCCGTGTCCCGATCATCTTCTTGACCGGCCATGGCGACGTCCCGATGACCGTGAGGGCGCTGAAGGCTGGCGCGACGGATTTCCTGGAGAAGCCGTTCCGCGATCAGGACCTGCTGGATGCGGTCAGCGCAGCCATCGACGTCGACCGCAAGCGGCGTAACAAGGATGCGAAACGCGTAGGCCTGCGGGCGCGGTACCAGGCCCTGACTGGTCGCGAGCAGCAGATTATGAAGAATGTTACGGATGGGCTATTGAATAAGCAGATCGCCCACAAGATAGGTATTTCTGAGATCACGGTTAAGATCCACCGCGGCAATGTCATGCGCAAAATGGGCGCAAAATCGCTGCCCGACCTTGTGCGCATGATGGAGACGCTTGGCCCGGATTCCGGCACCTCCAAGCGTTGAACAGGCCGCGTCATCCGTTAAGCCATCGACCGGGTGCTACGCGCGGATATCGATTAAACCGTGGTATAGGTTTCGGGCGCGGCCGATATTTCGCATGATCCCCCCGTGGCCGGCGGATCCCGCATGTGCCGCGCCAGGCAGCAGGATCGGGGCTGACGTGAAGGTTCCCCTCATCGCGATCGTTGACGACGACGAGTCGGTCTGCATCGGAATGATCGATTTTGTGCAGTCGTTGGGTTATGACGCGCACAGCTACGGATCGGCGGAAGCCTTCCTGCAATCACAGGGGCGCCACCGCACGTCGTGCCTGATCTCCGACGTGCAGATGGCGGGTATGGATGGCCTGGAATTGCAGCGGATCCTGCTCGCGGAAGGCAGCCGCATACCGATCATTTTTATCACTGCGTTTCCGGACACTCAGGTTCAGCAACAGGCAATGCAGGCCGGCGCCACCTGCTTCCTCTGCAAGCCGTGCGACGAGGACACCCTGGTCCACTGCCTGGAGACTGCGATCGGCGCGGCGAGGCCACCCTAGGATCGGCATGAACGACCCGTGAGAGCCAGTTAAACGAACGTATGGGTTGACCAAACGATGGTTGTGGCTGTGGCGAACTGAAGTACGATGGCGCGGTTTCGATGGCCGCAGCAAGCTTTCGTGGCGAATTGTCGGAACTAAAAACGGTACACCCCTATGACATATCCAAGTACCGCTACGCCTCGCCATGCCTCCGGCGCGAAGCGCCCGGAAGCATTGCAATCTGCTCGCGTGCACATGCAAAGGGCCGACCCAGCGCAGGCCGCTGCGGGCTGCGGCGTGCCGCACGAGGGCATCGTGTTCGATCGTTTCACTTTGCTCGCCAGGAGGCGTCTGCTGCTGCGTGACGGCGTGCCGGTGTCGATCGGCTCCCGCGCTTTCGACATCCTGGTCTCGCTGGTGGCGCGGCGTGGCGCGTTGATGACCCAGGGCGAGCTCCTTGCTGAAGTGTGGCCGACGACCTGCGTTGAACCATCCAACGTTCGGGTGCAGATGGTGGCGTTGCGTAAAGCGCTGGGTGACGGTGAGGCCCGGCTGATCGCGACCGCTCCGGGGCGGGGCTACCGTTTCACCGCCCCGCTCGCCCAGGTGCCGCAGCTGTCAGCGCCGGCCGAGCCACGGCGGGTGGCCTCACCATCGCAGCCACCGGCCGCGATAAGCCACATCATCGGCAGGGACGAGTTCATCGACAGTCACTCGGTACCTCTTCCTGCGTGAGGCCGCAGCGCAGGCGATGTGCGAGGCGCGACGCCGTATCCGCGAGGTCCCCTCTCCGCCTGGGCCGCGGACCCACGGGTGCCGGACTGACCCACTCACTCACCAATCAGAACGGGCCTGATCAGTGACCCATAGCGCGCCGAACCGGACCAAGGCCGCGGTGTTCGTTTCCCTGGCTACGCGATGTGGTGGATTCGCGGTGTCATGCACGGCTGACGGAAATGGACAGCGTTCGTCCAGCGGACAAGGAGTTTGATGATGAAAGGAAACGCAACCGGGCACCAGGATTTAACGGACAAAACAATGCCGTACTTGGGCGTCAGAGAGGACGCGGCACTGTGCACTCGTTGGCACGACCATCATGATATTGTCGCGGCCGGGCGGCTGATTGGCCGGCATCTCTATCTGGTCGCGGAGATTGCAACGGCGCATCGCGGCCGCGGGATGGGTACGCAGGAGCTGATTGGCGAAGGTTATGTCGGCCTGATGCGCGCAGCATGCCGCTATGATCCTGCCTGCGGCGCAACGTTTGCCACATACGCAAGCTGGTGGGTGCAAGCCGCAATCCAGCAGAGCATCCTGCGCGGCTCATCCTCGATGCAGGCTAACCCACACGATGCGGCGGCTGTGGCCGCCGAGCCGCCACTGTGTGCCGGTGTCGGCAGGCAGACCGGCTTGGTCCAGTTTGTATCGTAACAGCACACAGAATGGGTACTTTGGGTGTCACGCAAATGATCGGCGGATATGGGCAGGACTACTGCCACGATCAATCCACCTACGATTTCGCTTCAGAACTCGCCGTGGTGACTGGATTCCTTGACACCGCATTGCGGATCTGGGACGACGACCGCTCGCAAGCAAAATCGCAGATCAAAGTCGCGGCCGCAATGCTACGCGGTTATACCGACGAACCAGTGCCAGAGAGGACACACCCAGCGGCACCATCCGACTCGCGCGGCCTCGCTCCCTGGCAGACACGGAAGGTCAAGGAATTCATCGAAGCGTCGCTCGGCTCCACGATCCGGATCCGGGATTGCGCCACCACGGCCCACTTAAGTGCCAGTTATTTCTCACACGCCTTCAAGGCGACCTTTGGCACGACGGTGTGCCATTACATCCGGCATCGGCGGATTGAACGCGCGAAGCGGTTCATGCTGATGTCGGAGCAACCGTTAGCACAAATCGCAATTGCTTGCGGTTTCGCCGACCAGGCGCATTATTGCCGGGTATTTCGCGAAGTGGTGGGCCAGAGCCCGAATGCATGGCGCCGCCGGAACATGAACCTGGCGCCGGACGAATGAGTGTGGCGCCTGATCCAATGTTGTTCTGACGTGCCAACCGGTTGGTCCGGCAGCTTTAGCCGCCGCGCGTTTGTCACGACACCAGACGGGAGCGTATCTTGATCTCATGTGAAAGGGATTGATGCACCGGACATCGATCAGCGATCTCCATCAGCCTTGCCTGTGCGGCCTCAGGCACATCACCCACGATGGTGATCTCGCGGGTAATCTCGCCGATGTTGCCTTCTTTGGTGTCGCAATCCGCACAGTCCTCCGCATGGATCCTGCGGTGCGAGAGGCGTATGGAAAACCGTTCAGCATTGATCCCTTTGCGCTCGGCATAGAGGCGCAACGTCATGGATGTACAGGCACCGAGGGCGGCAAGAAGATAGTCGTAGGGACTTGGACCAGCATCATTGCCGCCGGCTGCGACGGCCTCATCCGCCACCAGCGTATGGTGCCGGGTCCGTACGCGTTGCAGAAAACGGCCGCCGCGCGACTCGCTGACCTCTACCATACCCTCCGGTAGAGCAGGCGACTGTTCGCCGGCCGGCAGATAACGCGATGCCCAGCTCGCAATTACGTCTGCAACGTAGATACAGTCTGTTTGCGCCCGAAGGAGATGATCCGCTGTATCGAGCGAAAGAAAGCTCTTGGGATGTCGAGCGGCAGTAAAAATCGTGCTGGCATTTTCAATGCTAACATATTCATCCTGCGGAGCATGACATACTAGAAGAGCCTTTCTCATCTTGCCGAGCTCATCCAGGAAATTCTGCCCAGCCAAATCGTCGAGGAACTGCTTGGTGATGGTGAAGGTGCGACCCGCCAACGTGACTTCAGCAGTCCCCCTCTCGAGGATTTCCGGCAGATTGGCCGAAAAAGCATGGGTGATGTGATCAGCAGACGCGGGTGCGCCTATTGTCACTACGGCAGTCGCCTCCGGTACTCGGGGCGCAGCTGCGAGCACTGCCGCCCCGCCCAGGCTGTGGCCGATTAGTAAGGTTGGGGCTCCGTGGTTCTGGCGGAGATAATCCGCAGCTGTCACAAGATCGGCAACGTTGGACGAGAAGTTGGTGCTAGCGAACTCTCCCTCGCTGTTGCCTAGGCCGGTAAAGTCGAAGCGAAGCACAGCGACGTCGCGAGCTGTAAGGCCATCGGCAATACGCGATGCGGCGAAGATGTCCTTGCCGCAGGTGAAGCAGTGAGCGAACAAGGCGAAAGCGCGCGGCTCCGCCGGCAAATCGAGGCGTGCTGCCAGCCGGGCTCCGCTGGCTCCGGGAAATTCGACCTTCCTCGATTCTTTCATGCCGTGCTCCTACCTCGCGTCGGGTGACCGTCAGCACTCGGCGTGAATGAGAACCGCCAGGCGACAAGATCGGTGAGCCGACACATCTGGGTGCTTTCGTGAAACGCTCTCTCTAGGGCGTTACAAGAGATGCCTCTCGGTTTCCGAACGACCAATAATCCCGGCCAGTGCCAACGAGGCTGCAGCGGATGTCTTCTCGTCTGAACCCGAGACACTCGTCGAGATCATCGACAACCCGCTTGTAGAATTCGCCTTTCTGTTGGACCATTCAAGTGCGATGGGCAGTGTATTGCTCCGGGTGCGGCCCAGCGTACAACGAGATAGACGGCCTACCCGCGGCGACGCCACCTCCGCTCGCAGCACCTCGAACGGCGTACCGAATCGTCGTTCTCGCCGCCGCCCCCGCTCGATTTCTGCTCTGAAAGCAACCCCACCCCATTCGCCGCCCCCACATCCGAGGCCTACCCTCCGAAGCTCGGCCCTCGTCGGTACCGAACGCGCTCCTGCTCGCGGCCCCTACGTCAATAAGCCTCAAGCGTCTGCGGCATATCAGGATCGCTACGCCGCTTGTCGCTGTACCGCTAGTGCATTCTGGCATTTGGTAATGATTTCAGACGATTACACAATGCGCTCATTTGCGAGCGCGCCGGCGAATCCGGCCACGAGCAGGTGATGGTACGCCCGGCGCAGCAAACCGAAGGTTCTTCCGGTTGCGTGGCAGGCGACCGAAGTTTCAGCAGATCCACCGAAATCTCAGCTCCGAATTCCGAGCAGAGCAGCACCGCTTCCACTCCGAGTGCGCAATACACGCCACCGTGAGCGGCGTTTGACCAAGAAACCACCGCGTAACGGCGACAACACAATCGTCCAGCGCCGAAGCGACAAAGGGACCATACGCGATGCACTGAAACGGCCTGGCGAACGGTTCAGTGAAATTGGCAAGGCGTCGGTTCCTTCGCCTTCCAGGCCGCTCACTGCAACTCAAAACGGAGATTGGCACCGGGTCGTTCCATTCGACGTCGGTGCGGCGAAGGCAGCCGCATCTCTCATAGCGGACCGGCAGCGGTCGCAGCGTCTGGAGGAATTGCGCGACACACTGATTGCCGCCATCGTGTTCGTAGGTCATGCAATCAGGCGACGTGGAAAATCCGACGTTTCTCCGACCTTTCCGCGCCGCCGATCGATCCCTGGCAGGCGTGAGCCATGCTCGGAGCAGTATCATGGATTACCGTTCTCTCGGCTCCAGCGGCCTGAAAGTCTCACCGCTCTGTCTCGGCACCATGATGTTCGGCGCCGCGACCGACGAGGTCACGGCTCGTCGAGTCATCGACAGTGCGCGTGACCAGGGCGTGAACTTTATTGACACAGCCAACACCTACTCTGGCGGCGCGTCAGAGGAGATCGTCGGTCGCGCGATCAAGCCGCAGCGCGACTGGTGGGTCGTGGCGACAAAGATCGCCAATCCGATCGGCAAGGGGCCCAACGCCCGCGGGCTGGCACGCCGGGCCGTCTTCGACGCCGTCGAGGGCTCCCTGCGACGCCTGCAAACCGAAGTCATCGATCTACTTTATCTGCACAAGGAGGATCATTCGACGCCGCTGGCGGAAACCGTGCGCGCGCTGGCCGACCTGCTTCGAGCCGGCAAGCTGCGATATATCGGCGTCTCGAACTATCGAAGTTGGCGCGTGGCGGAAATTTGCCACTTGTGCGACGCGGCAGGCATCGATCGGCCTGCTGCCAGTCAGCCATTGTACAACGCGCTCAATCGCGAGCCGGAGACGGAGCACTTGCCGGCCTGCAGGTATTTCGGCCTTGGCGTGGTGCCGTACAGTCCACTGGCCCGCGGCGTGCTGAC
>JASHVB010000767.1 GCA_030039695.1 Acetobacteraceae bacterium | reverse complement strand
GATTCCGCGGCTGTTGCGCGCCGCCAGTGGTGTTGCCGACCAGCGTGAGCTGCTTCGAGCCCTGCTGCAGCAGCGCCTTGATCAGGTTAAACGGCACGCCTGGCATGGCGAAGCCACCGAAGCCGATCACAGATCCATCGGGGATCTCGCGCACCGCCTCGGCGCAGCTGGCAACCAGCTTGTTCTTCTGCGTCATCTCCTCCCGCCCGTCGTCGTGACCGAGCGATCAACGGGCAGGGAAGCGATGGAGTCAAGCGAGCTTGTGCATCTGCTGGGCGGTGTGGCGGCACTCGGCCGTCCGCAGACACCTCCGGTGTCGCGTCCCGGACGCAATCAGACTGCCCGCGCGATCATCGTCGCCACGTCGATAAAGAAACCGCCGCTGTCGGAAATCTCAAAATGCGCCTTCACGCTCGCCGGTGCGCCCTGCTGCAAAGACCTGATCGCAGCCGCATGTTCCGGCGGTGTGCGCGTGCGCGCGATCCACACCGGAAAGTCCATGAACAGCCGGCGGTTCGTCACGCCGTCCAGCGCAAAGCCGGCGCGGGTCAGCGCACCGACCCACTGCGCCATCGCGTAGTCACGCACGTGCGATACGTCGCGCAGCAGCTCGACGGTTTGCAGATGCGTATCGAGCAGCGCATCGGCCGGCGCGATCACGTCGATGAACACTGCGCGGTGATTCGGTTTCAGCACACGGCGTGCCTCGCGCAGCCCGGCCTCCATGTTCTGCCAGTGATGCGTGGTAAAGCGGGACAGCACGATGTCGAAGCAAGCATCGGCGAATGGCAGGTGCTCGGCCGCCGCCTGTTGCGTGGTGATGTTATTCAGGCCGCGTTCCGCCGCGGTGCGCGTCACCACGTCCAGCATTGCCCGTGTCACGTCGCACGCCACCACCGACGCGACATGTGGCGCGGCGCGATAGCTGACATGGCCGCCGCCGCAGCCCAGGTCCAGCACATGCGCATCAGCGTGACCGCGCACCTCGGCCTCGATCTGGTCGAGGTCGTCGCCGCTGCTGTGTACCAGGCTGGTTACGTAGTCCTCGGCCCGCGGCGCGTACTGCCCGGCTACATAGTCCTGCTGCGTGGCGCTCATAGGTCCGGCTCTCTCCGCTGACGGCGGGTATTCTGCCGCAGCTGCGCCACCGGTATAAGTGGGGTGGTTATCCTGGTATCCATTGTCCCACCATGGAAGACGACCAACGGCGAGAGCTTGGTGCGTTCCTGCGCGCGCGCCGTGAGGCGTTGAGTCCCGGCCGCTCTGGCCTTGCCTCACACGGCCGCCGCCGCACGCCCGGGTTGCGACGCGAGGAAGTCGCTGTGCTCTCCGGGATCAGCACCACGTGGTACACGTGGCTCGAACAAGGGCGGGAGATCGCGCTCTCGGCCGCAGCGCTCGCGCGGCTTGCGGACGCCCTGCGGCTTACTCCCGCCGAACGTGCCTACCTTTTCGAGCTGACCCGACGCCGCGATCCGGCCCGGCGTGGGGCCGAGGCGGCGGACGACACCGCGCCACCGGAACTTGCAGCTGTGCTGCAGGCGACGACAGCCGCGACCTATTTGCTCGACCCAATGTGGTGCGCACGGGGCTGGAACGATGCGGCGGCCCGGCTGTTCGCGCCGTGGTTCGACAGCGGCGAACCGTGTCTGCTGCGCTTCGTGTTCCTTAACCCGGTGGCACGCGACTTCATCTGGGACTGGGAGAACCGCGCACGCCGCCTGATCGCAGAATTCCGCGCAGACACGGCACGCGATCCGGAGGACACCGGGACGCGGGCGCTCGTCTCGGCGCTAACCCGGGAGAGCCCGGTCTTCGTGGAATTCTGGCGCGAGCAAGCGGTGCTGGGGCGGGAGGGCGGGACGCGCAGGTTCATGCATCCGCTGGATGGGCTGGTGGAGTACCAGCAAGTGACGCTGGTGCCGGCGGCACAGCCAGGGTGGAAGGTGGTGATGCTGCTGGGGACCACTGGATGATCTTCCAGCACGGCAGCTCCATGCGATGACGCTGGCAACGCTGCGGAGCTCGTTCCACTGATGGTGCGTGACGATCGGCCGCGACTGGCGCCGAACGCGTGATGCCACTAACCGCCAAGCGTCAGCGCCAGCCCTTCAGGCAGCGCCACACCCGCGGAAAAACCCAGCGCTTCGCGGCACCGTGTCGGATCGCCAAGCGACGCGCGCACGTCGCCCTTCCGCGGCGGGGCATGCTCGATGCGTGGTGTCACAGACAACAGGCTACCGATGGTCGCCGCCAGGGCGAGAACCGACGTTGCCCGGCCCGTGCAAACGTTGAATACCGCGCCTGGCAGCGCGGCGCTGCGCATCGCTGCGAGCAGCGCCCGCGCCACATCGCTCACGTAGACGAAGTCGCGGCATTGCTCGCCATCGCCGAACACCGTGACCGGCAGCCCGGCCGTCAGACGTTCGCAGAAAATCGAGATGACGCCCGAATATGGCGACCGTGGATCCTGTCGTGGCCCGTAGACATTGAACAAGCGCAGTCCGCAGGTGGGCACACCGTGCAGGTATCCCGCAACATAAGCGTGTTGCTCGCAGCCGAGTTTGTCCGCGCCATAGGCCGATAAGGGACGGGTCGCCGAATCCTCGGTCAGCGGCACGTCCTGATTGGCCCCGAACACCGCTGCAGACGAGGCATAGACCACCGGGACCGGGCCGCCGCTCACGCTCGCGCGGCGGGCTGCATCCAGAACCGTGATCGCGCCGGTCAGATTGGTGCGGTGTGCGCCGAGCCAGTCCTGATTGGCACGTTCGACCGACGCAACAGCAGCGAGATGGAAGATGCCATCAACGCCGCGCGCCGCCATCGCCACGGTTGCGGAATCGGCAATGTCGCCCTCGATCAGGCTGGCACACGCGGGTATGTTCTCGCGTTTGCCTGACGAAAGATCATCCAGGATCCGCAGCTCGTCGCCGCGTTCCACCAGCGCGTCTGCGAGGTGCGACCCGATGAAGCCACAGCCGCCGGTGACCAGGTAGGATGCCATGCGGCGGTCAGGCCGACACGCGGTGCTCCACCCGCACCGATCGGCAATCCATTTCGTAATCCAGGCCCACGACAGGCGGGCGGGCGAAGTGCCAGGTCAATCCGTGCTGTGCCGCACCGCGCCGGACGATCTCGTCGGCAAGGAACGGGTAGAGGTCGTACACCGTATAGACCTGCGCCGCCGTCGTATCACGCCATGCTGCGCCCACCGCCGCCAAGCGCTGCTCCATGCGGTCGAGAACATACACGCCCTTCGCGCGCAGCCCGTCCGGGCTGGTGTCGCCGAAGCGGATCGTGCGGTCGCGGTAGGATGCGTGGCCCTCCTCCGCCTCGCCGCTGCCGGCGATGACGAAGCTGGCCGATGCGCCGGCCTCCTCACGCGTGAAGCAGAACGCCTGCAGGCTCGGCTCGATCGGCTTGTGCTCTTCCGGACAAACATTGCTGCGGGCCACCGGGTTCTTGTCATCGCGCATGATGCCCCAGCGCTCCAGCGTGCCGACGTAGTGCCGGTTGAATGCCGCGAAGCCCGCATCCGTGAACGGCGCCGGCGAACGCAACTCGCATGCGCAGAACGCGGCCAGCGGCCGGCCGCGCTCGGTCACGAACCGTTCGATGAAACCGAAGCCCGCCGCCAAGGGGATCGGCTGCAACAGTTCTACCCGCTCGATACGAAACCCGCGGAGAGCCGCGACGCCCGCGGAATACTGGAACACACCGGGGATATAGCGGTAGCCGCCGGCCGGAAAATCGAGTGTCGCCGCCGCCATGTTCCAGATTCCTTTGGTGGTCTGGCGCAACACGTCTCGCATGCACCGGTTTGCGTCAACTCCGCCGCCGTGGTTGGTCGGCCCACGCCGAACATGACACTATAGGCCGCGCCCGCAGAGGACCGCTGCCATGTCTGTATCGATCCACCCGTTACATCCGGCTTTCGCCGGCGAGGTTTCCGGCATCGACTGCCGCGCACCGCTCCGTGCCGACGAAGTGGCGGCGGTAGAAGCCGGCATGGACCGATACGCCGTGCTGGTGTTCCGGGACCAGAATATAAGCGACCACCAGCAGCTCGCCTTCACGCGGCATTTCGGCGAGCTGGAGAGCTACAATACCCCGGGCCATATCCGGAAACGCGAGGAGTCGCGGCTCGGGCCGGGGATCGCGGATTTCTCCAATCTCGACCGCAATGGCCGGATCATGTCCGCGGAAGACCGTGTTTGGTTCTTCAAACTCGGCGACCGGCTGTGGCATTCCGACAGCTCGTTCCGCCCGGTTCCGGCGAAATACTCGCTGCTATCCGGTCGTATCCTGCCGTCCTGGGGCGCCAACACGGAATTCGCCGACATGCGCGCGGCGTACGACGCACTGGATGATCGGACCAGAGCCGAAGTCGAGAACCTCGTCTGCCTGCATTCGCTGACCTACTCGCGCGAGGCGATCGGCTTCACCGATCTGACGGGAGAGGAGATTGCCGCGTTCCGCCCGGTCCGCCAGCGCCTGGTACGGACGCATTCCGTAACCGGGCGCAGATCATTGTTCCTGTCATCGCATGCCGGGGCGATCGAAGGCTGGACTGTGCCGGAGGCGCGCATGTTCCTGCGCGACCTGACCGAGTTCGCAACCCAGCCGCGATTCGTCTATTCGCACGAATGGC
>JASHVB010000766.1 GCA_030039695.1 Acetobacteraceae bacterium | reverse complement strand
GCTGACGCCGATATAGGCGAGCGAGCCGGGGGTCTGGCCGCAGGCCTGGACCATGCCCGGGTTGCCGATGGCGCCGATGCCGCCCTGGACCGGGGGCCAGGAGATCGTGGTGCCGTAGCCGACGCTGTTGCCCCATTCGGGGGTCGAGAAGGAGAGGTACTGGGTGAAGATGAAGGTGTCGCCGCTGCCGTCCGTGCGGTGCACCGGTACGATGGTCTGGTTAGGCAGCTTGACGCCCGGATTGAGCTTGGTAATTGCGGGATCGTTCCACTTGGTGATGTGACCGGTGTAGATATCGGCGAGCACCGGGCCGCTGAGATTCAGGTGCACATTGTTCAACCCGGGAATGTTGAAGTTGACCATCTGGCTGGAGATCGCCAGCGGAATGTTCAGCATGCCCGGGTTCTTCTGCATCAGCGCATTGCTGAGATAGGCGTCGGACGCGCCGAGCTGTGCAAGGCCTGAGACGGATTGAGCGATGCCGGTGCCGCTACCGGTACTCTGGGTCGTGATCTGTACGTGCGGGTGGGTCTTCTGGAAGACCGGGACCCACAGATTGAACAGTGGGTAAAGCAGGCTGGAACCGGTCTCCAGCAGATGTCCGCTATCTGCTGCCATGGCGCCGGCAACGCTGGTCAAACCGGCAAAGGCCGCCAGCAGGAGCGCACATGCCAATCGGCGGGCTCCGAACCGAACCTGCATCGACTATCTCCCCATTTATGACCAAGAGCGCGCGCTGACTAGTGAATCCCGCGCTGGAGCGCCACAGCGGGACACGCGATCCCAGCGAGTTTAACAAAACTGTCAAGGGCAAACTTGTGAAGTACGAAATGGAAGGTGGCCGATCCGGGCCGAGGTCAACCGGCTCGTGCGCCGGCAATGGACGGTATGACGACCAATCATCCCGATCAGTGGATAAGTCTGCTGCAGTGCATCACGATCAGCTTCGCGGTTCGGAACAGCTGCGCCGGCCTGCGTCGCTGCCGCGTCCTGTCATCGCGGGGGACGCGCCTCGTCCGAGCACTGGAACCGGCACCCGCCGGCCGCGCGCCCAAGCGATGACAGGCAATCAGAAATCAGCGGGGTAATTCGTCGTCCCGCGTTTCGCGTCCAAGCGCCATGGCCACGATCGACAGCAGCGCGAAGCAGGTCATGAATGCCGTCGCCCTCGCGAAGTCGCCGCCGAACGGGGCGGCCAGCAACCCTGCGACCAGCGGACCGAAGCTGGTGATCACCCGACCCGAGCCATTGCAGAACGAGACGGCGGTCGCGCGCACATGCGTCGGGAACAGTTCCGGTAGATAGACCGCGTGGCCAGAGAACACGCCGAACACGAAGAAGCCGAACACCGGCAACACATAAGGATAGAATGTCCAGTCGTGCAGGCCGAGATACAGGTAGAGGCCGGCTACCATTGTTCCTACGTTATAGAATACGACGCTCGAACGCCGCCCGAAGCCGTCGGCGATGAAGCCGAACGCAGCGTAGCCGGCAATGCCGCCTAATCCCCACAGCATCATGCCGTGGCCGATCAGTGGTGCGGCCGCCGCGCCTGTTATGCCCTGGCGCGCCAGCATCTGGCCCTGGATCGTTGGCAGCCAGATATTGCTGGTCCAGATCGCCAACAGGGTGCCGACGCAGAACAACACGCCGACAAACGTCCAATAGCGCAGTTCCCTGTTGAACAATTGAACCGGCACGAAGCTGAGGAACGACCTATCTTCATCACTGACGGTGCGAGCCAACTTCAGCGCCTGACGGCGGGCGCGCACCACTTCAAACCGCTCAGGCTCGGCCATGCCGCGGCGGACCAGGAGCAGCACCAGCGCCGGCAGCACGCCGGTGAACATAACGTAGCGCCAGCCGTATCCACCCACCCAGGCATAGATCTGCCCGCCGATCAGTGTACCAAGTCCGCCGCCTGTCATCATGATGCCGAGCACCTTGGCTCGCTGCGTATCGGCGAAAACTTCCGCCACCAGAGGAATGCCGATGACGATCTCGGCGCCGGTGCCAACGCCGGTAAGGAAGCGCAGCGCACCGAACACCACCACATTTTGCGCGAGCCCTTGCAACCCGGTGAAGACCGCAACGATGGCGATGCTCAGCGCCAGTGCGCGGACGCGGCCGACATAGTCGGCGATGACGCCGAACAAGAAGCCGCCCAGCGCCCAGCCGAGCAGGCTGATCATGGCAAGCAGTCCACCGACCCGGCCGATGTCAGCGATGCTGGCGTGGCCTCCCAGCAGTTCCGTCAACGCTGGTTTCAGGACGAGCGAGAACAAGCCAAAATCGGTGCCGTCAAGCGTCCAGCCCAGCCAGACGACCAGGAACACCATCCATTGATAGCGGGTGAATGTGCGGACAAAGGATAAAGGTCCGGCCGCGGTTTGTGTCGTATCGCCCATGTTTCCTCCTCACGCGGATCACGGCGTCCGCGTTTCGTTTCGGTCGCAAGACGCACCTATCCCACGCGGCATGGCGGGGATCAGGCCGCACGGCGCCGGCACGATTGGTGGAGTGGCCGAGGCGATAACCGCAGCTCGGCCGCGGCGATCATGCGCGCGGCGTCGGCCGAGTGGCAAGGCGGAGGAGCGCGGCGGTCGTGTCGCGGCCTGCCGGTTCAGCCCCCAGCACGCATCATCGCCAGATCGCAGCCTTCGTCCGCCTGCAGCACTTGCTCGGCAACGAATCGGTCCCAGCCACGGCGTGGCCGTTCGGGCGGGCGCCACGCAGCACGGCGACGCGCCAACGTCGCATCGTCCACCAGCAAGTCTAACGTACGCCGCGCAACAGACATACGAATTCGGTCCCCGCTTTCCACGAGGCCCAAAGCGCCCCCCGCCGCGGCCTCCGGCGTGATATGCAGCACGATCGTGCCAAATGCGGTGCCGGACATCCGGCAGTCGCTCATTCGTACCATGTCCTTTACGCCGGCGCGTGCCAATTTCTGTGGGATCGGCAGATAGCCGGCTTCCGGCATGCCGGCCGGGGTCAGTGGGCCAGCATTCTTCAGCACCAGAATGTCGTTCTGCGTCACGTCCAGGGCCGAGTCATCGATGCGGTTCGCCAGATCCTCCAGCCCATCAAACACCACGGCGCGGGACTCAATCTCGAACAGCGCAGGCGTGGCGGCTGAGCGCTTCACGATGGCGCCACGGGGTGCAAGCGAACCGAACAGCGCGACCAGACCGCCCAGGGGCGAGACCGGTTCGTTGCGCGCACGGATATAGCGGCGGTCGACGAATTCCGGCTCCGCCAAGCGTCCGCGCAGCGGCACGCCGGTGACATCGCGACAATCGAGATGCAGCAGATCGCGCAGTTCCCACAGCAACGCGGGCATGCCACCGGCGGCGTGGAAATCCTCCATGTAGCCTTCACCAGTCGGCTTGAGATCGACCAACACCGGCGTGGTGTCAGACAACTCGTTGAGCCGCGCCAGATCGACACGGATGCCACGGCGGCCGGCGACGGCGGTCAGGTGGATCAGCGCATTGGTCGAGCCGCCCAGTGCCAGCAACACGCGCAGCGCGTTCTCCACCGACTCCGGCGTGATGATCTCCGACGGCCGAATCGGCTGCGTAATCAGCTTCACCGCCAGCGCACCGGCGTCCTCCGCGGCGCGCAGCCGGTCGGCGTGCACTGCGGGTATGGATCCGTGTCCCAGCGGCACCATGCCCAGCGTCTCGGCGAGGCACCCCATGGTGGAAGCGGTGCCCATGACGCCGCAGGTGCCGGCGGTGGTCGCTAATCTTCCCTCGATTTGGCCGATCCGGTCCTGGCTGACGCGTCCGGCCCGATAGGCCGCCCAGTAGCGGCGGCAATCTGTGCAAGCCGACAAACGCTCTCCCTGGAATGGCGTCGCCAGCATCGGCCCGGTGACCAACTGCACACACGGAACGTCCGCCGACGCGGCGGCCATCAACTGCGCCGGCACTGTCTTGTCACAACCCCCGATCAGCACCGCGGCGTCCATCGGCTGTGCAAACAGCATCGCCTCGGTGTCGAGCGCGGCAAGGTTGCGGTAGTGCATGGAACAGGGGAACAGCGACGGCTCGCAGAGCGAGACCGTGGGAAAGGCGAGCGGGAGGCCGCCGGCGGCGAGCACGCCGCGCTTTGCAGCCTCCACCAGCGCGGGCAGCGTGCGGTGGCAGTTGTTGTAGTCGCTGGCGGTATCGACGATGCCGACGACCGGCCGGTCCAGCATCGTCTGTGAGTAGCCCATGGACTTGGCAAAAGACCGGCGCAAATAGAGTGCGAAATCGCGATCGCCGTAGTTGGCGGTGTTGCGGGCCAGGCCGCGCTTCGGTTCTGTGCTCATGGAGCACAGGCTACACCGGTTGGACGGCAGCGCCAGAGTGCCGCGAGCCCGCTGGTCCGGGGCGTGTCCGTCCGGGTTGAGGTGCAGCCCTGCTGCGGTTACGTTCCGCGTCAAGCCACCAAGGCCATCCAACAGAGGAACCGTCCTTTTGCGCAGACCGATGAACGCGCGGTGCCGGGTACACGGTCAGCGCGAGGGGTAGGACGTGGCGGCCCGCGCGTGAAACTTCGTCGCGACGTCATCGCGACACCTGCCGTGCCGCTGTGCGATCCAAATCCGAGCGTGCTGGTCCGCCTCACCCAGTTCGGACCGTGTCAGGGCTGCGCATGATGGCGATTTACGGCCTGCCATTCGGATTGATGGCCGCCGGCGTGCTGATCGAACAGGTGGGCTTTGCCGTTACTACGACAGTTTACGCAGCTATTGGCATCGTCGCGACGTTAACGGTTGCATCGCATTGGCGAAAGGCGTTGTGGGCGCATGAAGTGCCAGCCAACGCGCGGTAGCTGATCTCGTGGGCGTCGAGGCAGCCCGCTGCGCTGTCGCAGAAAGAGGGAGGCAACCATGGGACGACACATCCTCGCCGCCAGCTTCTACATCCTCGCGTCTCCGGCACTGGCCACCGGCTTCACCGTCACCACGTCCGCCTTCCGTCCCGGCGGCACTATCCCGATGGCACAGGTGTTCAACGGTTTCGGCTGCGCTGGAGGCGACCGCTCGCCCGCTCTGTCGTGGTCGGGCGCGCCGGCTGGGACGGAGATGCCGTCTCGCGTGCGGACGCGGCGGGCAACCTCGGTGGGATCGCCGGAGTCTTCGGTCTCCTTGCCTTCAGTCGGTTCGTTGAGCAGACGCTTGGTCTTGTGACTGCGGCTGCCGTGGAGGCGGGCGCTGAACACCGTGATGATCTCAATCACGTCCTGCGCCAGTTCCTCCTCGAAGCTTGGCGGTCGCCTTCGTTGATGATGACGATCTCAATGTT
>JASHVB010000765.1 GCA_030039695.1 Acetobacteraceae bacterium | reverse complement strand
GCACCGCCCATCGGCAGCCATTCCAGGAACCGCGGCGACAGGCCGACATGCTGGGTGAACGCCACCGCGGTATCGGGCGCCAGGGTGAAGCTGGAAACGCACAAGCCGTCGATGGCGGATTTCGCAATGCCCCCGCCATGCAGCAGGCGCCGCAGGGCCTGGGTGAGGAACCACGCGGCACCATGCTCGGAGCGGCGGATGTAGGGCTCGGTGACCGGGCAGCAGAGGGCGACGCCGTCGTATGACCGCGCCATTAACGCCGGCTCCCTGGACTGCCTTGCTCCGAACTCACGCCGGCGTCATCTCCGGTTTGGCTGGCACGACCTAGACTGTTGCGGCACACTCTGCTTTCCAAACCTGAAACCAGCCATGACCCGACGCACTGTCCTGCTTCTGTCCGCGGCCTTCCTCACCGGCGCCGTCTTTGCCGGACCAGGCGCCCGGCTGTTCGTCCCCCGACTCAGCGCCGCCTACGCCGACCCGCCCGACTCCGACAAGGCGCGCGACCTCACCTTGTTCGGCGAGGTCATGGCGCGCGTCCAGGCCGATTATGTGAAGCCGGTGACCACCGACCAACTGATCCACAACGCGCTGGATGGCATGCTGTCTGGGCTGGACCCGCACAGCGGCTATCTCGATGCCAAACAGTGGCACGAGATGCGGGTGGAGACACAGGGTAAGTTCGGCGGACTGGGCATGACCGTAACCGGCGCGGACGGCCTGCTGAAAGTGATATCACCGATCGACGGCACGCCCGCTGCGCGCGCCGGCATCAAGCCAGGTGACCTGATCACTGCGGTGAACGGCAAGACGATCGAGGGCCTGACCCTGACCCAGGCGGTCGACAAGCTGCGCGGGCCGCCAGCCACCACGGTGCGCGTCACGATCAAACGCGAAGGTGTCGCAACGCCCATCGAGCTGACGCTGACACGCGAGATCATCCACATGGAGGTCGTGAAGAGCCACCTCTACGGCGACATCGGGTATGTCCGTCTCGCCGAGTTCAACGACGAGACCGAGGCGGGCCTGCGCTCGGCCATCGCTTCGTTCCGCAAGACCGACGGCAACAAGCTGAGCGGCCTGATCCTCGATCTGCGCAACAATCCGGGCGGGTTGCTGGACCAGGCTGTGTCTGTCGCCAATGACTTCCTGCGCTCGGGCGTCATTGTCTCCACGAAAGGCCGGCAGCCTGACGACACGCAGGTGTGGCGCGCACGGCCCGGCGATCTGGTGAGCGGTCTCCCGGTGGTCGTGATGATTAACGACGGCTCGGCGTCGGCCAGTGAAATCGTGTCCGGCGCGCTGCAGGACCATCATCGCGCGGTGTTGCTCGGCACACGCAGTTTCGGGAAAGGCTCGGTGCAGACCCTGTTCCCATTGCGTAACGGAGGCGCCATCCGCCTGACCACAGCGCGTTATTACACGCCGGACGGCCGTTCGATTCAGGGACAGGGGATCGAGCCGGACGTGATCGTGCACGAAAGCGACGAACCGCAGCCGGACTTCGGCCCGGAGCATGAGTGGGATCTGAACAACACGATCAGCAATGCCGGCGGCACGAAGGCGGAGGAACCGCGCCGGCCCGATCTGCAGACCGCCACCGGCATTCCGGAAAAGCCGCCGAAGGACTGGCCCAAACTCGACCCGGAGAAGCCGAACACGGACTTCCAGTTGCATGAGGCACTGATCCTGGTGCGCCGGCTCGCCGCGGACGGCGGCATGAACCAGCCGGTGCAGCGGGTTTCACGCTAGTCACGGCGGCCATTGCCGCCTTCGCGTCGAGGTGGAATACTCGCCGGTAAGAAAGCCCACCAATGAGCAACGGGCTCTGGCACTGCCGTGCGTTTCACCGGACAGGAGGAGACTGGACATGGGTCGCGCTTACAACGTGGTTGATGCCGACGGGCATATTCTGGAACCGCTGAATCTGTGGGTCGATTACATTGAGCCGAAATACCGAGACGCGGCGCCGAAGCTGGTGCGCGACTCGGATGGCAGGCAGCGGCTGCAGGTCGGCGACCAGCTGCTTGGCAGCAAGAAGGGACTGGGCGCGCTGGGCGCGGTGGGGGCGCGCGACGGCACCGTGGTCGACGACACCATGGAATACGAGCAGGGTCGCAAGGGTGGTTTCGATCCGCACGCGCGCATTCCCGATATGGATCTCGATGGCATCGATGCGGCGTTCCTCTACCCCTCGATCGGTTTGTTCGCGGGCGCGGTGCAGGACCCGCCGACCGCGGCGGCAATGGCGCGTGCCTATAACCGCTGGCTCGCCGATTACTGCAAGCCGTATCCGGACCGCTTGTTCGGCGTGGCGATGATCCCGATGCAGTCGGTGGACCTGGCGATCGAGGAAATGCAGTTCGCCCGCAAGGAACTCGGGTTCCGCGGCGTGTTCTTGCGACCCAATCCGTACAACGGCAAAATGATCCACCATTCCGATTACGAGCCGTTCTGGTCCGCCGCGGAAGACCTCGACATGTCCGTCGGGTTCCATGAAGGTGGCAGTAGCGGGATGATGCAGGTTGGCATGGACCGCTTCGAGGAACGCGGTGCGCGCCATATCATCACTCATACGATGGAAATGATGCTGGCCTGCATGGCGGTCATCTGGGGCGGCGTGTGCGAGCGGCATCCGAAGGTGCGGATCGCGTTTCTGGAGTCGGGCGGCGGCTGGATCGCACCGTGGCTCGACCGCATGGACCGGCATTTCGATGATGTCGGGTTTAATGATTCCGGACTGAAGACGCGGCCCTCCGAATTGTTTCAGCGCAACTGCTGGATCGCGTTCGAGCCAGTGGAAGGATGTCTCGGCCCGCTGGTGGATTATGTCGGTCCGGAGAAGATTCTTTGGGCAACGGATTATCCGCACCCGGATGGCTTCTTCCCAGGCGCTCCCGCAAAGGTGCGAGCGCTGCTCGGCAACGCGCCGGCGGCGACGCAGGCCGCGGTAATGGCCGGCGGAGCCAAAGGGTTTTATGCGCTGAATTGACCGCGGGCGATGGCGGAACTTACGGCGAAGCAATCTCCCGCAGGGGATCGCTTCGCCGCCGCGCGCCTCGCGATGGCGATTTACGATCCGCTGCCAGCGCGGCAGGAGTGGAAAGCCTCTAAATCCCCACCTCGCCGCGGCGTCGCCGCGCGGCAAGCAATTTGTTCGACTGAAAAAACCGCTCCACCGCGAGCGCGTGCGCGGCACGCGATGCTGCGTCGAAATCGGCCGTCGGCCGCGGCTCCGGATCGAAGTGCCCATAATCGTCCCGCCCGCGCACCAGTGCGGCAGTCACCCGCACGTCGTTCACCAAATGGCAGTGCGGCGGGATGTAGCTGACG
>JASHVB010000764.1 GCA_030039695.1 Acetobacteraceae bacterium | reverse complement strand
GAGTCCGACCTGCAGGGTGTGGTCCCACACCGCCTGGTCGAGCTCTGCGATCTTCGCGAGACGTGCACCCTGCATCGACGACGGTACGCCGTACGCGTTGTTATGCACCACGTCGAGCCGGCCGAACAAATGCACCGTCTCGTCGATCATCGCGGCAATGTCGGCGGGTTTGGCCATGTCAGCAACGATCGCGTGGGCGGTCCCGCCGGCGGCGGTTATTTCGTTCACCACGCTCTGTGCGGCATCGCCGTTCAGGTCAGCGACAGCAACAGTGCCACCGCGTTGCGCGAAGCCCATCGCTGTGGCGCGGCCGATACCGGAACCAGCGCCGGTAATCAGTCCGAATTTGCCGTCAAAACGCATGGCAGCTCCTTTCAGTACATCGCTCGCCCGCGAGGCGGCCGGGCTCAAGGCGAGAGCCACCGCCGGTGAGGGTGCCACGTGCCGAACCGCCGCACCCTGACCTGCAGCGCGCAAAGCGAGTCTCGAACCCTCCCGGGCGCAGCACGGGAAGGCTGCTCCTAGACGACTACCTCGAACCCCTCGAACTCCGGATGTCCGAGATACATTGGCCGGTTATCCCCCGCGTTCCGATGCGCCAGCCGGAACGCCTCTGACCGCGTCCAAGCCTCGAAGTCCGCGCGGCTCGCCCATTCGGTGTGCGACGCATAAAGCGTATGATCCTCGCGTTCCGGGCCACGCAGCAGGTGAAACGACATGAATCCCGCCACGCCGACCAGGTGAGTGTCCCGCGTGGTCCACACTTTCTCAAAGTCCGCTTCCGCGCCCCGCACCACCATGAAACGGTTCATTGCGATGAACATCAGCCCCTCCACTCAACGTGAGAACGTGACCTGCGCGGCGCCCAAGCCATCGAACTGCACGCCGCACGCGTCGCCCGGCTTGAGAAATCGCAGCCCGGTGAACGTGCCGCAGGTCACAAATTGCCCCGCGCGCACGCCGCCCACGCCACGCATCAGATTGACAAGCGCGACGGCAACACCAAGCGGATCGCCGGTCGGGTGGCCGCCCTCCCGGTCCAGCACCGTCTCGCCGTTCACCGTCAGCCGCACATGCAGCCGGCCCAGTTCCAGGCCCTGCCAGTTCTTCAGCGGAGCGGCATGTACGAATGCGCCGTTGCTGACGGAATCAGCGAGATTCTCCAGGTTGGAAACTTTCGTACGGTCGGAGTAGCGGCTGTCCACCACCTCGATCGCGGCGAGCGCGTCGACCACCGCCGCGACCTCGTCACGCGAGTACCCCTGCGCGCGTCCCGGCAGATCGCGGCGAAAGATGAACGCAACCTCGCCCTCCACGCCGCACGCGGGTACCGACGCCGCGGGAATGCTAGCTGGCGACGGGTGGATCGTCCCGTCGTAGATCAATCCGCGCGTCGGTTCGCCGGAAGGTGGGTTGGTGGCCTTGAACGCCCCGACCCTCTTGCCGATCGCCGCGGTGGTCGCGTCCTGAATTGCGTGCGCGTCGGCGATGCTTGTCGGGCGCGCCGATTCCGGCAACCCGGGAATGCGCTGCATGCTGCGCCGTGCCTGTGCAAGCAGTGCCGCAGCTTGTTCTAAGTTGGCCATGATAAATCTCTCCCGCTCGTCGCGCGAGAGAAGGATGCCACCGGGCTTCGACCCGGCGGTCGAGGCGCGAAGCACCCGGGGTGACGGCGATTCGGTTCTGCAGGGACCACCCTCACCGGCAACGCTCCGCGGCTCGACCTCCCCCGCTTCACTGACGAGGTTTACTACTATTCCGCCGCTTTCGCGACCGGTGCCACCCGCCAGATTTTCAGCACCGGCAGCCCGTCCGTCGCGAACAACTGCAATGACGCGTCAGCCATGGCATGGGAAACCCACCCGGCGCTCTTCCAACTGCCGCAAAATACGGTCGGGCGTGCGCCAAACCGGCGCTTTCAGGAGCCCGTCGGTCGCGCCGTCCATGCCGGCCTTGCGCGCGATCTCCGCCCTCTGCGCGTAATCGGTGTAGCCCTTCACCTGCGAGACGTGCTCTTCCAGCAATCCGTAATGCTCGACATCGCTGTGCGCGAACGCCCCCGTGCAACGCGGTGCCGTTTCCCGTGCGCCGTCCATCGAGGGCAGACAGACACAGAATTTCGCGATCATCATCGGTGGCGCTTCCTTGCGGCGGAACTTCCGCTGCCGCCCGCGATTGCGCTGACTCGTCAGCAGCCCCAGCGGCCAGGGGCGGTCGGAGAACATCACCATGTGCCACCGAGCCGGGCCGGGGCTACTACCGAGTCCTCGTTCGCCACAGCCTCATGGATCCAGCCGGCGACGCTGTATCTCGGCTTCGAGGCCTTCGCAGATCTCAGGCGAGGTTCGTGGCCCGATCCGCCGGGGGACCGAAATTGCGCGGGCGCAGCCCAGCATACAGCCAAGTGATCAGGGAGTAGATGTCATAGACCGGCAGGCCGAGCACCTCGCGCAAAGCATGCGCGTACGGCGGCATGTTGGTGCATTCCAGCACGACCGCGCCGATATCGGGATGGCGCGTCACGAGCGTGCGGCCCGCGTCCAGGATGTCCTTCGCAGCTGCTGCGATATCCAGGTCCTGCTTCTCGCCGCGGACGAGCACGCGGAAGAATTCGCGCCCGTTCTCTGTGCCGACCAAGGGCGTATCCGGCGGCACACCCGCCGCTTCCAGATGCCGCCGCGTCAGCGCCTGTGCCGAGACGGTGATGATGCCGACACGCTTGCCCGGCGGCAGCGTCGCCTGCACCCAGGGTACCTGGATCAGCGAACTGGTCGCGACTGGCACCTGCACATGCGCGGCGAGCTCGCGCTGGAATAACGAGAGGAAGCCGCAGTTGGTGGTGATCGCCTCGGCGCCCGACGCGACGAGGTCCGCTGCGGCGGCAAGGAAATCGTCGAGCAGCCCGGACGCGGCGTTCAGCACGACTCGCTCCGGGCTGGCGCCCGTTACCACGCGGTACAGCACGGGGAACGGCCAAGTCAGCGCGTTGCCCATGTCGCCGGGGATGCGCGGGAATTTCGCCTCTAGCATCAGGATGCCCAGCGGCGCGCCGTAGATCGCCTTGCCGCCGCGGGCGATGATCGTGCTCATCGCCCCATCTTGCCGGAAAGCACTCGCGCGGGCGAGAGTGCCGGCCCTTCGACTGACCAGGAGACCTCACCCATGGCCGACCGGCCCTTCACC
>JASHVB010000763.1 GCA_030039695.1 Acetobacteraceae bacterium | reverse complement strand
TACCCGTTGGAACAAGCGCAGGCGGCTTATGACAGGATGATCAGCGGAAAGGCGCGGTTCCGCGTCGTTCTGGAAGTGGCCTCGAGTCTGGCCGCTGGAGGCAGCAGCTAATACCAACAGGCGGAACCGTTGAATCGATCGTGACTCGGCGCGACGCGAGGCGGCATGATTCGCGCACCTCCGATGAAGGAGGAGCGGGCGATGGCAGTAGCCATTTCGCGTATCGAGCTTTCTGCGACTGAGTTGCGCCAGGCTGCCGCCCGAACGCCGGACGCGAAGGCGTCGCGCCGCGTGCCGGCGATCGTGCTGGAAGGCTGGTCGCGGGACGCGGCAGCCGAGGCCTGCGCGATGGATCGCCAGACGTTGCGCGATTGGGTGCACCGCGACAACGCGGCGGGGCTGGATGGCCTGCATCATCAGGCACGGCGCAATGAAGTGCGGCAATGCCATAAGCCGTGACCAGGCGCAGCCCCTTGATCCGGCGATGCGTCCCGGGATCGACACGCTCTAGCCAATCCGCGATGCGCGCAACCGGCAAACGGTTTCCCCTTGGTCTCCGGTGAAGGCAGGTTCAACCGAGCACATAGGCGGCGTCAATTAGATCGGGCAGGTCGGTGTCTGGCTTGGCACGTGAGCCACAAGCGACTGGCACTGGTCGAGCACCATCTGAGGCGCAGGGACAAAGTTCGGCTGTCCTACAGGACAATAAACTCCATTCAAATCAGATACTGGGCCTTGCGCTGCTTTACGGTGACTCCGCATTGAACTGAAGCCGTCTCCAAGAGGAAGGAACAAGCGATCTCGCACACGGCCGCACAGCAGCCCGCACATCGTTGACACGACGGCTCATCCAATGAGCGATGAGCGGAAGTCATTTATGTCGATCAGCCAAACCTGCCCCGCACTGAAATGCTATAAACGTCCGCCATGTCCAGAACTCTTTGGTCGTCAGATTGGATCGGAGCGGCCTGTCGTTCCGGATCCAATCCAACAGACCAAGCGGTCCACTGATCGAGCCGGATTGCGCGGATCGGTTCGGTAGGCAGAATGGACACCGCGATGTTTCGAGTGCAATCTCGATCAGCGAATACTACGATCAGCACGTTGGGCCGCGGAGCGAAACCCATGCGGAAGGGTAACCCTGACTTGACCGAAACTCAAACCCCGGAACCGGACAATCTGGTGTGCAATTTAGCGACGGCGCTCGTGCAGCACATCGATGCGCTCGATGGGATGTTGGGCGATGCGTTGAGCGAGCCACTCGAGGTTCACTTGCTGCACCATCTGGCATATCGTGCCGGCTACGAAGGCAGAGGCGAGAATTTGCTGGAGTTGGTGCGGGGCTCGGTGGCCGACGGGATGCACGATGCCACTGAGGGACAGGATGCCAAGGTTACCCATCAGGGCACTGAAACGCGGCAATAAGCTGTTTACATGCGTGTCCGCCTCGCCATACTTCAGCTTGATGTTGCAACGCCAGGCAGCCGACAAGCCTCGAATACAACTAGAACGGTTGGTCTATGACAGGCGATGACAGCCTTTACCGTGCGTTATGTTGCCACCAGTGGAAACGATCAATCGGAGCCGTGGTGCCGTCACGCGCTGGTTTGCGGCAACTGTCTCGCCTCCGGCCTGCCGGACCGCGAAAACCCGTGCGGTGCCGTAGAAATCCGAGCTTGAGATACCGGCCTCGGCCCCTTGATTAGAGGTAGAAGCTGACGCGTCAGCGTCTCACTATACGCCGATTGGTTCGCTCAACCAACTTTTCTGTGTTCGGCTGAGCAACGACGGCGACGACCGATTCCCGCCACGGCCTGGAGACTGCGCCGGTGCGCAAGTGGGCGGCCTAAAACAGGCGCCTCTTGAGGGTCCGCCAGGTCGGCACCGGCCAACCGAGCTGGCGACACGCCAAGCCGAGATGTGCCTGCCAGGCCGCCGTGTCGGCGAACTGCTCATTCGGGTGCTCACCCAGGTGGGCGATGACAGGCCCGGACAGCGCCCGCTCACCCATGTGGCTCAGCGCCATAGAAGGCGTGTGCTTCTGACCGCGCCGCACTTGCGTAGCGCCGCACTGGCAGTTGATGTGCCAGACCTATTTCTTACTTGGCGCTCCCCGTGGCTTCCTGATCAACACAGAAGGAGCTTCTCATGTTTCTAGCTGGGACTGCGCACATCGCCTCGGTGCGCTGCCGTGCAGCCGGCGTGTCAGTACACGGCCCCGTTATAAGGTCAACACGCACTCCCATGTCCTCTAGCACACGCTTTCCGCCCAAGGCTCCGAACGAGTCTGACGCGGCTAGTAGTGTCACGAAATCGGACCGACGAGCCATCAGGCACCGCAGGAATTCGGGCACGCTGGTTCCCAAAAAGTTGCCGCCGCACTCGATCAGTATGGCATCGGCACGAGACGACAGGCACACATCCAGTGCCTGACCAAAAACGGCTGCCGCATCGGGCCGACCACTTGGGAAAGTCGTCGGAATACCAAAGTCCAAACAATCGTAGACCCGGGCAGCGCCGAAATCGGAATATATTGAGGTTTCAGCGACTGAGGCAGTGCCTGTCGCCTTGAGGACGAAAACATTGTCGTAGCCCCTGTTCAACAATGTCCGCAGCAGTGAAAGTCCAGCCGTCGTTTTTCCAACCTCCACGGAGGTGCCCAACAGAAGATGGACAGGCGCTCCGGCGTCCGTTGCATCAGGAGGCGCTCGCACTGCGAAGTCCCGCACGTTGAGTGGCTGACCTGTCGCGCTGACAACGGCGCCCAAGTACTTCGCTTTAGCGACGTAACTCTTGGTCTCAGACGAAGCTTCGACCAACTCGCCGACAACGCCACTTTCCGCGAGGATCCAGTAATCGTTACCTGGCACCAAGCCGCCCTCCGGGATGCCACCGACGGTCCAACGGACCGATTCGCGATATCCCGGTGTCGCAAGAAAAATATCACCCGACACAATTGCCATACTGCGACCCGACGTTGCTTCGACGGTGACAGGCATGGCTTGGTGAGGGAACTGAAATACACCAACACAGCCTTCATGGCCTGGTATTGCAAACCAACGTGCAGAGCCAAGTTCGCTGAGTCGTCGAAGTGTTGACAGGCGCTTGTAGGTGGCAGGCAATGTGCCGCCGCTGCTGATCTCTCCACTCCCGAACAATGTTGTTATGGTTTTAGCTCTCCTGGCTTCGCCTCACGAATAGTGTGAACCTCGTCATTTCGCTGCTCGCGAACAACGTGAATCTCGTCGCCGGGACGTATCAACCGCTTCTTATTATCGGGGATACCCAACTGCTTGGCAATGCCGTCGATATCCTCCTGCTTAACCCGATGAGTGTGAATTATCCCGTGCGACTTGTGGGGCGGCAGCGGTCTCATTGAACGTCTTCCCGCATGAGGTTACACGAGAGCTGAACTGGAACGCAGCTTCCGCGGTGAGCCGGCGGCTCCAGCCGATAAAAAAAGCAATTTCCCCAAACATGCAATAGAATTTTTCTAATAGCTGCTGAAACGGTCACGTGTTGTCCCCTGTGCATGATGTCGTTACCGTCATCGATGGACTAGCTCCATTTGCCATTGAGCCGTCACCGCGGCGTCCAACCGAAGCCTCATGACAGAGTTACTTCTCTCGTCCAGGGCGCCCTATTGGCATTGCCGCTGTTCGGGATATCCCGTGCCGCCGGACGGAGACAGTCCGGCGGTGAGCTGAATGATTCAGTATAGTCGGTGTGCGTTCGTTTGGCAGCCTCACAGCAGAGCTGCGGGGCAGCTCCAGGCGCGTGGATTTTGCCTCTTGGGTTCTGCCGTCACGACTTCGTGACTACGCGGCTGCAGGTCGGAATGATTGCGCTTTCGTTCTTGCGATCCTTTATTGGGTTGGTTCCCTGTCGCTGAACAATCCTGCGGGGCAGAGCACAATGTACTGCCCAAACTGTCGGGCGAGGACCGCAAGCGGACAGAAGTTCTGCGGTGACTGCGGTACGCCGCTACCTTGGTTTTGCCACGTCTGCGGCGGCATGAACGAGCCGCGGAGCCGCTTCTGCGGCGAATGTGGCGCGCCGAGTGCTGCGACCTCCGATCCTCCCTCGTTCGCCACTTCGCGAACCGCACCGGCACCTGGCGAGCCTGAAAGACGGCACCTCACGGTTGTATTCGCCGATCTTGTAGGGTCGACGGCTTTGAGTGCGCGGCTGGATCCGGAAGATCTTCGCGATGTCATCGAGGCATGGCGAAACTGCGTGACGGGGCTCGTCGTCCGCCATGGCGGCTTGGTCACGCGCCATATGGGTGATGGCATACTGGCCTTTTTTGGCTATCCCCGTGCCCACGAAACGGACGCTGAACGTGCGGTCCGCGCAGGCCTCGCAATGGTCGACGCCGTCCGGCGCCTCGATACCACCGCGGGGCCGCCCGGGACGCTCGCCACTCGTGTCGGCTTGGCGACAGGCGTTGTCATCGTGGGCGACCTTATCGGAGCTGGATCCTCCCTCGAATGGTCGGTCGTAGGGGAGACCCCCAATCTCGCGTCCCGGCTGCAAACGATGACGCAACCTAACACCGTGGTCATCGACAGTGTTACACGCCGGATCACGGGCGGAATATTCGAATACGCTTCGCTCGGCCCGGTTGAGTTGAAGGGGATTGCGGAGGCAGTACGTCCCTCCGTGGTGCTGGGGGAACGTGCGGAGGTCAGCAGGTTCGCTGCCCTCCACGCCGCTCCGACTCCCCTGGTTGGGCGTGAGGAGGAGGCCGGTCTAATTGAGCGCCGCTGGGCCAAGGCGCAGGCTGGCGCAGGCCAGGTCGTCGTACTCGTGGGCGAACCAGGGCTAGGTAAATCGCGCCTGATCGCCGCCTTCGAAGAACATCTTGGCAGTGCATCGAGATCTGTGCTGCGTCTTGGCTGCTCTCCGCATTATCAGGATACGCCGCTCTATCCGTTCATAAGATATCTCGAAACCGCGGCTG
>JASHVB010000762.1 GCA_030039695.1 Acetobacteraceae bacterium | reverse complement strand
ATCCACGCGAGCACCTCTGACGCAGAAAGAAACTCAGTCTCGGCTGGTGGTGGCCACCGCACGGCGGCGAGCAAAGATGCATCCCCCTCTGGCGCCGGCGCTCTCCCGGTCAGCCACGTGGCGCGATGTGCTGCTATTTGCTTGCGCGACGCCGAGCGCGCCCAATATTCGCCGGCCGGAATGCGAACCAGTTGTGGCGCCCCGGGTCGCTCTGGGGTGCGCCACCAGTCGTTATCGTCTGCCATTCGTACGCCTCCTCGAGCGCATTCCTCAGAAGGTCAGCGCGGCAGCTTGGTGAGGAAGCCAAGTTTTCGGGCCGTCGCCCTAGCCGCGCCGATCGGTAATATAGGCGTTATGCGGCAGAACTCCGCAGCTCAACGACATTGTCCCCATCCGCCGGCCGCGGCTTTGAGCAGAAGTCGGACCATGCCTGCATCAGCACGCGCCTGCGCTCGAGCAAGTCACCGCGCTGATATGCCTCGTTCAGCTTGCCCTGCGTGTGGTTCAGCGCAGCCTCAGTGACATCGGCCGGGCGTCCCGTTTCAGCGGCCCAGGTCTTGAACGTGGCGCGAGACGTGCCGTGGACCGTAGCGTCGGCGGCGATGCCGTTCAGTAGCAAGAACATAGCCTTCTCGCCCAGCTTGTGTGCGCGCTCACCTGCGAAAATGTAGTCGCCGTCTCCGGAAAGCCGCCGGGCCTTCTCGATGACTTCAGCAGCGGCAGTCGAAAGCGGCACACGCAACTCGTTGTGATTCTTGGTCCGCGTGCCCTCGGGGATGGTCCAGACGTGGGCCTTTGTGTCGATCTCGTCCCGCCTGGCACCGAGGACTTCGTTTGTTCGGCAGGCCGTCAGGATTGCGAACTCAAGCGCCAGGGCGCTCATGCTTCCGTCAGAGCGCAGCTTCTCCATGAATGCGCCCATGCTTTGCCAATCGATGGCAGCGAAATGGCCGCCGCGGCGCACCTTAGCCGGACGCGGCAGCACGTTCTGCAGATGGCCCCGCCAGCGTGCCGGATTCTCGCCGGTGCGCCAGCCGTGCACCTTCGAGTAATCAAGGACCAGCTCGATGCGACCGCGCACGCGTGTCGCGGTTTCGTTTTTCTCGGTCCAGATTGGCTCAAGAATCCGCGTGATGTGGCCCGTTTCGATCGCTCCGACTGGCAGATCACCGATCACGGGCAGCACGTAATCATCGAGAGACTGGCGCCACTGGCGACGATGCCGATCATGGCGCCGACCTGCCTCGTGCGCTTGGATGTATGCCTTCGCCGCCGTGCGAAACGTTACCGCACCGGCAGCAGCTTGCGCAGCGGCGGCTTTCGCACGCGTCGCAGCAGCTTCGCGCTCATCGAGCGGATCCTTCTTGTCGCGCACCTCATCGCGCAGTGGCCGCGCCTTATCCCGAGCGTCAGCCAGTGTGACGGCGTTGTGGCCGCGCACGCTCGAGCCCCATCTCACGCACTTTGCCGTTACTCGAAAACCTGAGCAGCCAGAAGGCACGGTCAGGCTGTTGTGGCTTACCGGGCTTCGGCTTTGGTCGCCTGACCAGCAACACGAGTCCATCGCCGTCGAAATAGCGTCCAGGTTTCGCTGTCTTCACCTTCGCTGCACTGAGCGGCGTCGCCATCCGAGGCATGACCGAATCCCTCTTTGCATCCTATCGACATAGGCGCGAATGAGGGCGGAGGCTAGCGAAATGTTACGAATGGCGAATTGCGGAAAAGCTTGGCGTTGGCTGGGTTTTCAGGTGTCACTGCGAACTGCAGCGAAGGCTGGCGAATGCCTTTAGCGCGGACCGTCCCTCCGAGTCAGATATTGGCGGCAGTGTGGCATCAGCAACGAAGGGGCGATAGGTGATCCACTGGATCGGGCGGCGGCATGAGGCGAGAAAATCAATCCGCACGTCATGAGGATATGTGCTCCCCTCTAAACGGGCAAAGCACCCGAAGAAGCGCGAGCGCACCGCGCCGGGGGATGTCGTTGTACCCCGGTGTCGACATGGCGAGACTTTGCTTGCGGGCGTTCCGCGATAACACTAGGAGCTGATTCTTCCCTTGCATGCCGCCTCAACGCAGGCAGCCAACGACATCAGAGCGGGCCTGTAGCCATAGCCGCCCAGGATGTTGGTCAGCTTCGCCGAGTTGGTCGCCAGCGCCTGCCAGCCATTCGCCTCCGCCATCTGGCGTGCGTAGCTCTGGTAGAAGCACATACCCGAGAGCACCAGCGCACCGGACGCTTCAATTCGTGCGGTCAGCCCCAGGCGATCCGCGTCCGGCTTCACTTGCGGACTGGTGACGGCGAGCGTCGGCACGGTAACACAGCGCCCGTCCAGCATCGCGGCAAGATCGTGCAGTTCCAGCAGCGAAAGCTGTGGTGCGGAAAACACGACCACGTCGATCTTGTCCACTTGGCCAGCGTAGCTTTGCCGGAAGGCGCGCAGCTCGGCCTCACCGATGGTGGCACGCACCGGCATCGCCTGATCCGCCACCTCAGTCAGATTCTTCGCTTCCGGCGTGATGCCGTCGATATGGAACAAGGCAACCGAGCCATAGCTGGCCATTGCGGCGCCGAAGTGCTTGAGCTCGTCCGACCCCGGCACCCGATCGATGCCAAGCACCGCCGGCACCTGCCAGTAGTCACCCGCATGCCGCCCGACCAGCGCACCCAGCGCGCCCCAGTCGGAAAGCTCGGTCGGCGTATGGGTGACACGCAGTTTCAGCGTGGCGCGGCGATGCGCGTCGAGATGATAGCCATAACGTGGCGTGCGCCCCGTCAACCCCGCCGACAGCGCCGACGGTCCGCCCTCGAAATTGCTGCGCGCACCCAGCACACTGTTCGAGTAGATCGTTACGCCGGTATCGCCATACGCCATGTGCTCGTTGCGCACCGCTGGCATGATGGTCTGGTAGTTGATGCAGGTGTCGGTCATCAGCACGCCCATCGCCTCGAACGCAGCGGTGGTACGGCGTTCGAGCTCAAGCATCCAGGGCTGATGCTTCAGTTTTCCAGCAGCCGCAAAGTCGGTGCCGCGCGGATCGGTGATCGTCGGAATGCGCACACGGCGCTGATCTGCTGGATGCAGGGCGAGACGCTCGAGCCATTCCACGCCGGCTACGCCCAGCGATTCCGTGTCGGCCATGATATGTGCCTGCGAGACGCGAACGAAATCCGTAGCGCCGAGATAGCGGCCCACCCGCATCTGGTGCTCAATCGCCCATTGCCGGACCGGGCCTGCCTCGCCAGCCAGCATGGCATGTTCTTCGTCGGTCAGTCGCACGGACGATTCCTGCTCGCAAGTGCCGGAGGTTGGGCTCGGGAGGGGCCGTTATTCAAGGCCTTGGGTGTCATGGCGAAGAACGGAGCGAGGAGGCGATCGCGCGCAACGGATTGCCTCCTTACACCGTTCTCCGCAATGAGGAATGATACGGCGCTTAACGGATACGGAGGTCCACACCATGATCGACCTGCATGGAAAAGTTGCTCTGATTACTGGCTCGACCGATGGCGTCGGGCGCATGGTCGCAGAGCGGCTTGGTAAGGCGGGCGCACATATTCTCGTGCATGGCCGTGACAACAAACGCGGCAATGACGTCGTCGCCGCGATTCGCGGCGGCGGCGGCAGCGCCGATTTTCTCATGGCGGACCTCGGGTCTCTGGCCCAGATCAGGCACCTCGCACAGACCGTGGAGCGTACTGCGAGCCGCCTCGATATCCTCGTCAACAACGCCGGCATCGGTACCGCCGGGGCTGCACGCCAAACCAGTACCGACGGGCATGAGTTGCGCTTTGCCGTCAACTACCGTGCCGGCTTTCTGCTGACGCATATGCTGCTGCCACTGTTGCAGGCGAGCACACCCGCGCGCATCGTCAACGTGTCGTCCGCCGGACAGCAGGCGATCGAGTTCGACGACGTCATGCTGACGCGCGGCTATAGCGGGGCGCGGGCGTACTGCCAGAGCAAGCTGGGGCAGATCATGTTCACGATCGACCTGGCGCAGGAACTAGCTGGGTCCGGTGTTACGGTAAACGCGCTGCATCCCGCGACCTACATGAACACGACCATGGTGCGCCGCGCCGGCGTGACGCCCATCAGCACGGTGGAACAAGGCGCCGAGGCAATTCTCAACCTTGCGACATCGCCGGCACTCGACGGGCGCAGTGGCCTCTACTTCAACGGCTTGCGCGAGGCCCGTGCCAACGCCCAGGCGTACGACGTCAACGCACGCCGCCATCTCCGCTCCATCAGCCTCGAACTGACAGGATTGGCGTAGCGAGCGGATGGCCACCGGCGCAACGCGGCCTTGGCCGCGGCGGGCGAGGATGACGCAGCGCTGCGCCGGCCCGCGTCCCCAGGCGCGGCGGTACGCGCCCCGGCAGTGCCTGGTGCTCCATCTGCTACGATGGTGGCTGGCACGTCTCGATGACTGGCTCGATTTCATAGCATCTGGCCAGGTGGGGTTCTGGCGAGATTGCGTAGTCGTATCCGACGTGGTGATCAGCCAGCAGTCACATCCGAATCGACCCCATTGCCGCGGTTGCGAATATCCAGGATCTGCGGGCCTGACGGATAGGTTCCGATGCATCTCGACAACAGCTTGATCCTCAACACGCGCCATCGTTCCGCGCTCTGGATATCGCGGTTCATGGCGTGGCATCCCGGCTTTGCAGGAACCCCTCGAGCACCGACACGAAGCCAGAGGGATTGTCGACATGTACCCAATGCCCGGCGTTTTTCAGCGTCACGAAACGCGCGCGTGGGAACAGAGCACGGATAGCGGGTCGGTACTCGGATCGGACATAATCAGACGATGCACCAGCAACGAATAAAGTTGGGCCACCGTAGCGAACATTGGGTGGCGCCTCCCAACCTTCCAGCGCCGGGATCGCGCGGGCGATCTCAGCGAGGCCGATCCGCCAGTGTGGGCGTTCACCGAAGGCCAAATTTTGCAGCAGAAAGCCACGCATCGACGCGTCAGACACCGCATCCGCGAGTGCCGTGTCCGCCGCCGAGCGGGTCAGCCCGGGTGACAGCTTGAGTGCCAGAAGGGCCCTGGTGATGCGCTCGTTATCGTGTACGTACGGCACCGGTGCGATGTCGGCCACGAGCAGCCGGCTTACCGAGTCCGACTGGGTCAGGGCGGCCAACATCGCGGTCTTGCCGCCCATCGAGTGACCAATCAGCGTGGCCGGCAGCGCGTCGAGCTGTCCCAAGGTCTCCAGCACATCGGCCGCCATCGCCGCATAGTCCATGTCCGCAGCGTGCTGACTGGCGCCGTGGTTACGTAGGTCGAGCGCGATGACGCGGAACCGTGGCGCGAGTGCGCGCTGTATCACGCCGAGGTTGCGCGCTGCACCGAACAGTCCGTGCAGCAGAACGATTGGTTCACCTTGGCCGGCCTCGACGCCGTGCAGGATCATCGCTGTTTCTCCGGCCATGCGGCCGCGCCAACACCGGCCATGATCAGTGCCGAGCCGCCGATCAGGTCGGCGGTGATCGGCTCACCCAAGAACACGTTGGCCAGGATCAGGCTGACCGCCGGCGTACTGAGAAATCCGACAGATGAGACCATCGCCGGCAATTTCGCCGTGGCCTCCACCACACACCAGGTGCCGATCGGTCCGGCGACGAAGCCGATATACGCGAGGGACAGCCAGCACTCACCCCCGTTGCAGAGCGTGCCATCCGGCGCGCGCCACCACACCAGGGGAAGCAACAGGACAGAGGCCAGCGCAAAGCACCAGGGCATCAACGCCAACAGCGACATCGACGGGCGCGAGGCGCGGGTGACGATGATCGCCACCGACCAGGAGAGGCCTGCCAATAGCAGGAAGCCGTTGCCGATCAGCACATGCGCCGACCTCCAGTTGATCGCCCACGGGTTCATCAGCACGCCGACTCCGGCCAAACCCATGCCAGCGGCGAGCCAGCGGCGCGGTGGGATATGTTCTTTCAGAATAAACAGCGACAGCGGCACCACCCATATGGTGGTGGTGTTGGCGAGGATGGCGGTGCGGCCCGCTGGTAGCCAGGACACCGCCTCGTGTGCGAAGCCGAAGTAGGCGGCGAGCTGCAGGGCGCCGACCGCAATCAGAGCTGGCAAGTCGGCGCGCTCAGGCATCCGCAGGCGGCCACGAGCCGCAACAAGCAGCGCACCTGTCAGGCAGGACAGCACAGCACGGCCCTCGGCAAACCAAAGCGGCGTGGCCCCGAGCGACAGAGCGAGCTTTGTCAGCGGCCAGGCGCTGGACAGCAGCACGACCGACGCGAAGAGCTGCAACAGACCCTCGGCGGTGATTAGTGATTGCTGCTCAGGAATAATCGTACCTGCCCGTTGCATGCCATCGGCTCGCGGTTTCAGGAGACCGCTATCCTGACCATCCTGATCATCGGCCGAGGCCCCCGCTCGGGGCAAATCGGCGGGGCCAGCGCGACGACGCACGTGACCGTTGGTCCCCCGTGTCGGCGACTGCGCTGTTGGTGTTGGCGCAGCGCTGACCCTGAATCACCTCGATCCCTGCCCCGGACGCGCCGGTTGTCTCTACCCCACATGCCCGCTGGCGGCAGATCGCCGCAGTGGATGCAGGCGGTGGTGCGGCGGCATTCTCCAATGAGTGCGCCGCCTGGCGATCAGCCGGGCAGTCGCGCAGAAAGTCTCCGGCATCAGTGCTGTGTTGGCCAACGTGAGGGTGTTGTTGCGAGGCACGCAGCGCCGAAGTGAACCGCACGGGAGACCGCTTCGGCGCTGCATGCATCGCAACGGCGAGGCACTGGGGGATTGCTTCGCTCCGCGCACGATGACATGGGTTGCTCCATGCAATTCCACTCACTGCTGGCATCAGACGAACCCTCACCCGTGCGCGTGCTGCGCCAAGACGGCGCGTCCGACATCTTCCTCACCGCCGATCACGCCGGGCGGATCATTCCACGCGCACTCCACCAGCTTGGAGTACCAGAGAGCGAACTCGCCCGTCACATCGCTTGGGACATTGGCATAGCCGGCGTCAGCGAGCGGTTGTCCGCCATACTCGATGCCACCGCGGTGCTACAGACTTATTCGCGTCTGGTCATAGACTGCAACCGCGACCCGGCGGTACCGACGGCGATGCCGGAGGTCAGCGAGAGGACGCCAATTCCCGG
>JASHVB010000761.1 GCA_030039695.1 Acetobacteraceae bacterium | reverse complement strand
GTCGCTGGTTCGATCCAGAACGCGGGATGATCGCCATCGGTCAGCATGCGGCTGGCGCGCCGGATGGCCTGCGGCCCGTCGCGCGCACCGGCACGGTTGGTGGTGCCGATGTCGAGGGGAATGCCGGCAACGATGAAGGCCGCATCGTGATCGGTGCGGTTGACAGACAGAAAGCTCGGCGACGCGGCAAACGTGGGAGTTTCAGCCATGATGGGGGTCTGTCATTGCGGGGAACGCGGCCTCCAAGGCATGGTTGGGATGGTCCGCACCAGCCATGCCGTGACCGCTCGCCTGAACGCAAGGCATGGATGGCCGGAACCCGTCCGAGCATGGCGCGGCGCGTGTATTGCTACTTGCCTGGCCGTCAGGCGAGGAAAGGCGCTATCGCACGAGCACATTCTTGAACTGCCATGGATCGCCAGAGTCGAGGTCTTCGGGGAAGAGTCCGCCGCGTCCCTGCAGCGGTGTCCAGTCGGTGTAGGCGCCGGTGAGGCGGCCCAGGTAGGGCTCCATGATCGAGAGTACGCGTTCATGATCCAGTTCGTCGGCTTCCACCACCCCGCGTCGCGGGTTCTCCAATGCCCACACCATTCCCGCCAGCACCGCCGCCGTCACCTGCAAGCCCGTCGCATTTTGGTAGGGTGCGAGCCGCCGGGCCTCCTCAATCGACAGCTGCGACCCGTACCAATACGCATTCTTTGCGTGGCCGTACAGCAGGACGCCAAGTTCGTCGATGCCGTCGAGGATTTCGTCATTCATCAGTCGCCAGCGCGATTGCGTGTGGAAGGCGTTCCCCTGTAGCTCATGCAACGAGAGGATCGCGTCATCGCACGGGTGATAGGCGTAATGACAAGTCGGCCGGTACACCACGTCCTGGCCGTCACGCAGCGTCAGGTAGTCGGCGATGCTGATCGCTTCGTTGTGGGTGATCAGATAACCCTGAATAGGCCCGGCTAGCGGCGTCCAACTTCGCACACGTGTTCCTGCACCGGGGCGCTTCAGATAAATTGCCGCATCGCAGCCGAAGGTATGCCGCGCGCCTTCGGGCGGAAGCTGCTTTTCATGCGTGCCCCAGCCGAGTTCCGATGGCTGAAATCCCTCTGACAGGAAACCGTCGATCGACCACGTGTTGACGAACTCGTCCTTTTGCTTGGGGATGCTGGCGTGCTGTGTGTCGCGCTCGGCAATGTGAATTCCCTTCACGCCGAGATCGCGCGCCAGCCGGCCCCACTCTTCGCGCCCTCCCGGATTTCCCTGGCCGTCGGCCAGGTGGAGCAGCGCGCGCTTCACCAGATGGCTGACCAGTCCCGGATTTGCACCATGCGCAATCACCGCGGTCGGATCGGTCTGTCCGCGTCGCAGCGCCAGCGCGGTCTCGCGCATTGCGTAGTTGGAGCGCTCCGACATCGACTTCGTCGGATCAGTATAACCGCCGGGCGGCGGTTCGATGCAGGTGTCGAGATAAAGCGCGCCATGTTCGCGGCACAGCTCGATGAGCGCCACGGACGACACGCCGACCGAGAGGTTCACCAGGAACCCGCCCGGTGCCAACAACGGCGAAAGGATCGAGCGAAGCGTGTCCGGCTGCAGCGCCACCTTCTCGAAGCGTATACCGGCAAATTCTGCGATGGTGCGGCCAGAATCGTCGGGATCGATGATCACCATCCGGTCGCGCGCCACGGCTATGTGACGCAGGATCAGCGGCAGGCTGCCCTTGCCGATCGAGCCGAAGCCGACCATCACCAGTGGCCCATCGATGCGGGCGTGGATATTGGAATTCGCCATGACCCAATGCCTCCCCCAGCCAGCACAGCCCTGGCTCATAGTGGTGCGCGCCGCGTGCGTCTATCGCGAAATGGCGGCGCGAGGCGTCATCGTGCGGCGGCTAGCGGTGCCACAAGGGAACCATCGCCAGCACCACTTCGACAACGATCAGCAACAGGATCAGCACCTCCAGCAGCTCGGCGCGCTGCGCCGAAGCCTCATCGTGCAACGCGGTATAGGTGTCACGAATGATTGACAGCTTGCGGTCGACCGCGGCACTGATCGACCGCACACGGAACAAGTCCAACGCCGCCGCATAGATGCGCGCGAGGTACACGTCCTCGGTGACCTGCAACGCGTTGTCGATGCGCTCGGTCAGCTCCGTCACCTCGGCGACCAGCGTGTAGAGCCCACGCGCCAACTCGGCGAAACGCCGCGACGCCAGCAAGCCTCTGGTGCCTCGCGCGCTTTCCACCAGGTCGTACATACGTGGCAGCTCAGCATCCAGCAGCTCATCGTAGTAGCGCATTTCCAGGAACTGCGCATTGGCGACCTCGATCACGTCCAGCACGTCGGTATCACCGCGCGGTTCATAGATGAAAGCGCGATCCCAGGTCAGCACGACCAGGTCGTCGTCGTAGTAAGAGAATCGCTGCCGCAGCACGCCCTGCCGCGACGCTTCTGATAGCGGGCGATGCTCGCCCGACAGCAGCGGCACCAGATCGACTTGCTGTAACAGCGCATCGGCGGTCAGGGCACGATCAAACGCCTGGACCAGCCCCACCGAATAGTCCTCCTCGACGGCCGCAGAGTGTTCCGGGCGTTCCAGCGCCGCCGCAAGCGGTGCGCGAACCTGCGCGAGCAACGGCCCCCATACCCCGGCGGTGGAGGCCAGCGCATGCTCGACCTGGTTCAGCCGCTGCATGAAGCCATGCCACGCCGTGTTGGCGACCGGCACGCGCAACGCGATAGAGATCGCACCGAAATCATACAGCCGCACCGTCACACCCGCGGTCACCTTCTGGCCGTCGAGTTCCAGGGTGACCGGATCCAGCGCGAGCGCCAACGGGGGCACGCCGAACGCCATGGCTTTGGGCGGTGTCGCGGTCAGGCGCAGCCGGCTCGACGCGCGCGCTTGCGCGGCCCACAAGGTCTGCGCCCGTCCCAGATCAATCGCGTACGCCACGTCGAACAGGCGCAGGGCGATGATGGCGCCGGCACGGACGACGAGCTCGGTCTCGCTCATGCGGCGGAGACGCACGCAGGCAAGTGGGAGACCGGACAACGACCCGAGCGGGAACTCACTGCGGCTGCTTCCTTCCGGACCTGACCGGGTTGGCGAGGCGCCCGTCCGCCGCCGACCTCCCGGGGCTGCATACCATGCGGTGGGGGGAGAAGGGCAAGGCACCTTCCTCGCCCTGGTGTGATGGCAAGCCGTAACCGCCGAAAACCCAAGGGGTTGGAAAGAGCGGACAGCTGGGCTTCTCTTGCGGGATGCCACAGATCGCTTTGGACAGCGAAACCGACTGGTACGGATGGCGTACGGCCACCCGTGCCCTCGTGCTGGCCAAGGTGCCCCCCGAGGACGTGCATTGGGCGGTCCGCAGCCATCCGAACGACGGAAGCAACGAGGTCCCCGTTGGCTCCAACGGGTTCCATGTACCGCGCGCTCTGGTGGCACTGGCCTCGCTCGCCATCCAGGCGCGCGATCCGCAGCGGTTCGAGCTGCTGTATCGTCTGGTCTGGCGCGCCAATGCCGGCGAGAAGGTGCTGGCGTTGGCGGACGATCCCGACGTGCACCGGCTGCACCACTATGCCTATGCCGTCCGCGCCGAGGCGCATCGCATGCGCACCATGCTGCGCTTCCTCGGAGTGGAGGAGGGAGGCAATCGTCACTTCCTTGGCTGGTACGCACCGGCGCATTACGTGCTCGAGGCCAACGCGCAGCTCATCGCGCGTCGGTTTCCGGCCTTCGTCTTCTCCATCCTTACGCCCGACGGCTCCGCGCACTGGAACGGCGCAGAGTTGCGCTTCGGCGAGGGTGCCGATGCCTTCGCTGACGATGCAGCGCTCGTCCGCTGGTGGCGGGCGCACCATCTTGGACTGTGGGGCGACGGGCGTGTTGGCTCGTCCATTCCAGAAGCGGAGTCGTTGGACGAAGCGCCGCGCTCGCCCGACCGGGCGTCGCTCGGGCCGGTGGTCCTGTCAATCCATGCCGATCCGCAGCTTCTGGAAGCAATCGGTTCTGCCGCGGATTGCCACCGCTGCCCGCTCTATGAGGCGGCCACGCAGACGGTGTTCGGCGAGGGACCGGAAGGCGCCAGTGTCATGTTCATCGGCGAGCAACCAGGCGACCAGGAGGACGTGATTGGGCGCCCGTTCGTCGGGCCGGCCGGGCAGATGCTGGACCGGGCGATGGAGGAAGCGGGCATCGACCGGCGCAGCGTCTACGTCACCAATGCCGTGAAGCATTTCAAGTTCACAATGCGCGGCAAGCGACGCCTGCACCAATCGCCCGAGGCGCCGGAGATTCAGGCCTGCCGGTTCTGGCTTGACGTGGAGCGCGTGCAGCTACGACCCAAATTGCTGGTGTTGATGGGTG
>JASHVB010000091.1 GCA_030039695.1 Acetobacteraceae bacterium | reverse complement strand
CATGAGGCGATCGACCATGGAGACCACGCAGGCGGCGTTGGGGAACACCTCGCGCCATTCGGCGAACGCACGGTTTGTTGTGACGACGGTGCTTTTCTGCTCGTAGCGACGGCTGATCAGCTCGAACAGAAGGTCTGCATGGCGATTGGAGTAGGAGAGGTAGCCGACCTCGTCCACGCAGAGGAGTGCCGGTGCGGTGTAATGCCGCAGTCGCCGGCGGAGAGCGGAATCGCTGTCGAGTGCCGCGAGTTCGCCGAGCAGCTGGCCGGCACTGGTGAACAGGACAGTATGACCGTGGACCAGCGCCTCATGGGCGAGGTTGCGCGCCAGGGTCGATTTGCCGACGCCGTTCGGCCCGACCAGGACGACGTTGGTTGCGTCCTTGAGAAAGTCGAGTGTCATCAATGCCTCGAAGGTCGGGCGGTCGATGGCGGCGGGCCAATCCCATTCGAAGTCGCAGAGCGGTTTGAAGCGCCCGATATGCGCGTCCTTGATACGGCGCTCGAGGCTGCGGCGGGCGCGTTCTTCGTCCTCCCAGTCGATCAGCGATTTGACCCAGCCGGCAGCGACGGCTTCCGGCCAGTGGGCCAGGAGGCCGTGCAGATGCAAGGCCTTGGCTCGTTCCTGCAACGCGTCAAAATGTTTCATGCGTCACCTTCTTCGTCCGGCTCGTTGCGCTTCTCCTGCTGATTGCCGCGCGACAACCTGTCGTAGACGTCGAGGGAATGCGGCTGCACGGCCTTGTCGCGGGCCTGCACATGAGGCGGCAGGACGATGGCAACAGGCGGCGCCTGCCGTTGCTCGTCGCGGCGGCGCTCAAGTGCGACGCGAACCGCGGTTGGATGCGGCACATCGCGCTCGAGCGCTTCGACAATGGCGGCGTCGAGCTGTCTTGGCCCATAACGTTCCAGCAGTTGCAGCAGGGCCGCGGTGATGTTGCCGAGATTATTGCCGCGCTCCGCGGCCGCGATGAGCAAAGCGCGGCTGGCCGGCGCGGCGCGGGTCAGACGATCGGTTGCGCGGTGACGACGCGCCGCATCTTTCCTATCATGCAGTGCCCGCACATGGCCTGGGTCCTCGATTTGCGCGCCCTTGTCATAACTGCGCGGATGAGTGGCGATGACCTCCTGACCATCGACGATGCGCAGCTGATCGGCATCGGCCAGCACCGTCAGTGAGCGTAGTACATGCGTATGCGGGATCGTATAATCGTTCTGATCGAAGCGGACATAGGGCGTCTTGCCGGCCTTGACGGCCACCTGTTCGAGAACCGGATACGGATTATCCGGCAGTCGCAACAGTTGCGGCGCTTCTTCGGCGAAGACCTCGCCCACGCTGCGGGTCGGATCTTCCGGGCAGCGTCTCTCGGCGGCGGGGCCGCGGCACCAGGCGTCGGCCTGGGCGTTGAGATCGTCCAGATCGGCGAATGTCCGGGCGGCGAAGAACGCGTCCCGGACGAACCGGATGGCTCGTTCGACGCGACCTTTCTCGTTGCCGCGCGCGACCGCGACTGGACGCGGTTCAAACCGGTAATGGCCGGCGAAGCTCAGCAACGCCGGGTTGAAGCGGATCGCGTCACCGTGGCGTTCGAGCACGGCACTGCGCAAATTGTCGTAGAGAATGACACGAGGAATTCCTTGCCATGCGGTAAAGGCGCCGAGATGGCCGGCCAGGAAGTTCTCCATGCGGGCGTTGAGAAAGAAGCGCAGAAAAATTTGCCGCGAGTAGCTGAGCACCATGACGAATGCCATCAAGGGACGGGACGCGCGACCAATCACCATCTTGCCGAAGTGACCCCAGTCACATTGCGCCTGTTCAGCGATCAAGGTGCGCAGACGCAGATAAGCCTCCGCCTTCGGGCGTGGCCGATGGCAGGCAATGATCGAGCGGAAGTGGCTCAGCGCGCCGCGATAGCCGCGTTCCCACACCATGCCGTGCAGGCGGGTGGCGGTCAGTGTCGGGAATTTGCCCAGCATTTCCAGGATGAAGGGCAAGTAGGGGGCGACCTTCGATGGCCGCTCAAGCCCGCCGACGCGCGGCAGGTCGGCCCGGGCCAATACCCGGGCGACGGTGTCGGAATGCACCCGCAACTGCCGGGCGATCGTGCCGGTGCGCCACTTTTCAACGTGATAATAGCGCAGGATCTGCGCTTCGAGTTCAGGAGGTATCGTCACTCTCGGGTCCTTTGCGTCTGTACCGACGGACCCGGCGGCGCAGGAAGTCCTGCCGTACGTAGGCCGAACAGCGTCGGCCGCAACGCACGCAGTTCCACCCGCGTGAAGAGTGTTGGTTGTCCAGAGGCAACGCTTCCTCAACGACCACCGGATCCATGCTCAGCAGAGCCGCCGATCGGTCGGGAAGTGAACCGTGATGCGTCACTTTATTCTGCCGCGCCCGGTAGCGGCGCGTTCGTGCCGCGTGCTTGATCCGGCCGCGACTGCTCGCCTGGTAGCGTCGCCCGGCTTGCTGCAGCGACCGCCGACGCGCATGCGGCGCACAATCGGCGCAGTAGATGTGGCCGCGGTCGCAATCCGTGCAAATCACCACCTGAACCCGGCAGACCGGGGCCGCGCACAGGAACAACCGGCTTTCCGGCTGATCACACCGGTCGCGGCCATCACTCGCTTCGGCCTCCGGCCGATGGCGTGGACGCACGCAGCCGTGGCTGCGATGATGCCCCTGCATTCGTGCTCCTGCACGGTGTAGGGCACGGCGCCGAAGCAAAACTCGCCAGTGATGGATCGGCGCCGTGCCTGCCTTCCCGGCAGGTTCCTACCGCGCCACCGCAAATGCCAGAGCCTGTCCTTCCCGCACACCGCCACCGGATTGCCCAGGTGGGTCCACAGGCACCTCCCGCCCCCTTCGCTTCGCTGCGCGCATAGGGCGCTCCGCTCCGGGGGCGGGTCCCTCCTATGGACTAGACAGAAACTCGAGCGGCACGGTGCTGGGGGGAAGGCATTTTCCTCATGCTGCGCGAGCGATGGGGCGAAGGTCGACCTCGAAGCCGAGCTTGGCGATCTGGGCAGCAAGGCGCTTGGCCCTGATCTCGACGGAGCGGTGCTCGAAATGGTTGGCGCCGAGATCCTGATGGTGGGTGCCGTCCTTCAGCATGTGGTAGATGGCGGTGAGCATCGATGCAGCGACCGCGCAGATCGCCTTCTTCACACCGTGCTTGCCGCGCAGACGATTGAGCTGCGCCCTGTAATAGGTGTCCTTCCTGTGCGTGGCCGACCAGGCACACTGCACCAGCGTCGTCTTGAGCCAAGGCGCGCCCTTGCGCAGGCGAGACGACTTGCGTTTGCCGGCGCTTTCGTTCTGGCCCGGGCACATGCCGGCCCACGCCACCAGATGCCCGGAGGTCGGGAAGCGGCCCATGTCGGTGCCAATCTCGGCGAGGATGGTCGTCGCTGCCAGTGCGCCAACACCCGGGATTGTGCACAGCAGACCGATCAGGGAGAGAAAGGTGGCCTGGCCGGACACCACCTCCGCGTCCATCCGCTCGATCGCCGTGTCGACCTCCTGGTCGATCTCCGCAATCGCCTGCGCCAGCGCGTCGTACTGCCGCAGGTGGAGTCGCAGCGTGAACCGATGGTGATCGGTCAGCCGCCCATGCAGCGCATCGTACAGTTCCTTGCGCGACGCCCTGAGCCGTCGATCGGCGAGTTCGGCCAGCCTGAACGGGTTCCTCTCGCCCCCGATCATTGCCTCGATCATCTTCCGGCCGCTGACCCCCATGATGTCGGAGATCACCGACCCAAGCTTGATGTTGGCCTCTTCCAGGGTCTTCTGGATCCGCTGGACATGCCGGGTCTGCTCGCGCGTCAGCTGCTTGCGGGTACGCAGCAACGAGCGAAGCTCCTGGAGCTCCTGCTCCGGTACAAAGCTCGCCTTGATCAGACCGCAGGCCACCAGATCGGCGATCCACGTGGCGTCGTTCATGTCCGTCTTGCGGCCCGGCACGTTCTTGATGTGCGCTGCGTTGGCCAGAATCAGCTCGAACCTGCCCTCGCACAGGATGTTCCACACCGGCTTCCAGTAAACCCCGGTGGCCTCCATCGCCACCTGCGTGCAGCCGCTCTCCGTCAGCCAGGCCCGCAACGTCTCAAGACCCGCGGTCGTCGTCTCAAACGTCCGGCACTCCCGCGTTGCTTTGCCCCCAGTCGTGATCCGCACACAGGCAACAATCATCGCCTTGTGCACATCAAGACCAGCGACCCGGTCATGCATCACGTCCATCGACTGTCCTCCCTTGCGTGCGCTGCCAGCATGGGGATCTCTCAACAAAGGAAATCTAGACAACGTGCTCCCAGGACGGCATGCCGCCCCTTGGCGCCAGTGGGGGTGATCGAGGTACCCCGGGTCCAACTACCTGACGGGCTCTTACGCACCATAGGAAAACCGACCTCTGCGCCGACAGCTCCTCCAGATTACAGCACCGGACACAGTCCCAGCAGTTTCATCCACGAGGGTCGGCCGACGGCCGGTGGCGAACTACCTGGACAATCCAGAATCACGCCGCATCTTCCGGCCGTCAGATCGACACCGTCAAATAACTCCGGATTTTGACCGGCGTTCACACATGAGATTGAGTCATGAGAAGCAGGACAATTCATCGTTTGTCACGCATCCCAGCGGACGCCAGTTTTTGGCGAGTTGTGGCACCCGACCGAACGCGGTGCGGAGCGCTCTGATCCGAACCACAGCGCGTGGCGCGTGGACC